>NZ_MDCO01000016.1 GCF_001746205.1 Brachyspira hampsonii | reverse complement strand
TAGGGACACATATACCGCCGCCGACAGATTTTAGATTGCCTGAAGACACAATACCAAGTCATGTTGATGTTAATCCAGTGCCTGCTAAAGACGGAGAGGTTTTCGGAAGTTTTAGAAGAAAGTTCAAATATCAAGGCAAATGGTATATATTGGCTGACTATATGTATAATAGATAATTTAGAAATAGCCTATGGTACTTTCGAGGCTTTTGGTGCAAGATATGAAATGTATTCTGAGTATATAGGATATGATGTCGTTAAAAGCTATTCATTAAAAACAAAGAATGGAGATACTTTTACTATAGATGCTGATGTTGATTCCAATACTGATTTTCATTTGAAGCCGAACAGCAAGGACAGAAAAGCGAAATAGTAAGAAGCGGAATAGAAAGCATAACTAATGAATTAGAACTTACAACTGAACAAGTAGAAATATTAAAAGAGAAGTTTGGAGAGCTTTGGAAAACTCCTACTCAAAGTTTTGCAGGATATTTTAGTTCTAATTGGCTTCAAATGCTTAATGATACCATAGGCTATACAAGCGATTTTTATTCTGCTATACAAGAAATGAAAATACAAGCTATAGAATATGAACAAGAGAAAAATGAGGAAAGAAAAGAAGTGGCATTAGAAGCTATAGAAGAAGAAAAAAATGCAAGGCTTGAAGCTATAGGAATAA
>NZ_MDCO01000015.1 GCF_001746205.1 Brachyspira hampsonii | reverse complement strand
CTCGAGCGCTTCCACAAAGACCGTATCGTCTTTTGCCTCCCATTCTTCCCGGCACTTTTTCTCGTCCCAGTTCAAAAAGTACTGCAGCACCTCTGTCTTCGATTCACGCAAGTTGCTCCATACTTTATAATACAACTCTTTGATCTGCCTTCCAGACATGCGGAAAACTTGGCTCCCTTGCTTGCCTCTTGTCGAATCCAATACACTAATTGTTTCTCTTCTTCTAGTAATGGCCAGGTACCAAGCATAATTTCTCTGTATCTGAGAGTAGATCTCTCTCCTTTTTACGCTAAAATATTTCAAATATCCTACAGGGTCCCCATGATATGGCTCGATGTCTTCCAAGTATTCTTTGTATTCCTCGTCATTTCGCAGCATTCTCTCCACAGCTAGTGCTTCCCAAGCCATCCTCCGATACGATACTTTCTGGCCAGCCCAACAGACACAGAGCTCGAACATCTTTTGACAGCCCTTGCATAATCCGTATTGTGTGAATACTCCCTCTGGGCAGAAGTATATGTCAATACCATAGAGGAAAAGATGTTTAATTTCGTCAGACCGAAATCCAAGAAACTGTAAGACATTCATATTCTCGGAAGTATTGGGAAATTGTGCTTTCAGTTTCTTTCTCTCTAGCAAAACCATTTGACTCCCTTTCCGCTTATACGACTCTTTGTTAATGTCGGTGACTGGATGGAATCTATTATCCTCAGCATTGCCATCTTTATTGGCGTCCTCCTTGGCACTAGCGTTGGTACTTTCAGTGGTAGTAGCATTAGTGCTGGAGTTGGTACTTTCAGTGGTAGTAGCACTAGTGTTGGAGTTGGTACTTTCAGTGGTAGTAGCACTAGTGCTGGAGTTGGTACTTTCAGTGGTAGTAGCACTAGTCCTGACGTTGGTACCTTCAGTGGTAGTGGCATGAAATATACTCATTATACAGCAGTTCTTATTTTAATGAATTATTTAATATTCAAGAAGATGAATTATATAATTTATATAATATTGGCTCTGTAAGTGTGGATAATGACAGAGGATATATAGAAGTATTTTCTTTAGAAGCTCTTTATAAACAGAATAAATCTTATTATCAATACAAATAGAATGCAAAAGACATACTTTACTTATAGAAGATATTTATGAAAAGATAAATAAATCAGCAGAAATGGCAAGACATTCTCAGGAGATATTCAGCGATATAGAAAGTAAAATTGAGGAAACTTCTAAGATAATGAGTGATATAAGTCATACAGCAGTAGAGCAGGAGGCAGGAGTAGATCAGGTAACCTGTATAACATACTCATCTATCATACCTTTTTCAGTAGAGCTTAAAGATTCTATATAAGAACCAACAATTCTTGCTACAATTTTATTTTTAGCATCCAATTCAGCTGCTTGTTTAGAAGTAAGTTCTCTCCTGAATTTATCATCTGAATCTATATCTTCTGCCGGAGAACCCATCCCCATAGACTAGCATACACCTTGTTCAAAAACAAAAAGCAATCACACAAAAAGACAATATAGAAACGGACTTAATAAACTAGAAGAATACTGCCTCCGAAGGAGCACCTGCGGTGAAATGAATAAGAAAAATATTTTATTTATTAAAGCAAGAGAAGCTGATGATTTTATAACGGAAGTCAATTCAAGTCTTTTTTTGTTCTTCACAGGCCGGTCAACTACTGACGGTGTAAATTGGCAAGTAGAGCCTAATTCTTCAGCTTATGATAATGCTGATTCGGTATATTCTTATAGTGCTCTTGGAGGAGATTTACCTCCTATACAAAAAAAGATAAGAACTCCTGAAGAGCCTAATTGGATAAAACTTGATAATGTAAGATATTATAATTCTATCCCTGCTCAGATTATTAGCCTCTGTAGAATTAATTATTCTTATAGGAGCTTCATCTTCTTTGGAACAGATTATACCTCCGATTGCAGATTCTGAAGATTTTAATATGGTTTCTCTCCTTACAATACAAGTTTTTCCTGTTTCATTAATATTTATTATTATTAATTCATAATAAGGTAAAGGATTAAGAGTAGCAGGTACGCTTCTAGATATGAAGGCAAGATTTAAGCCATGAACTACTTGTTTTCCTAGATAAAGCATTAATTCTCTGCGAGCTCCTAATAAATGAGTTCCTTTCTCAAAAATATCTTTAAGCTCCTCAGATATATTATTTTTTTGTATAATATTAATAATATCAATGATAAATTGAATACTCATTCAGAAGAATATAAAAGAGAAATAGAAAGTTTAAATAATAAAATAAATGAATCTAAAGAGGAGCAAACTAAATTTTTAGAAGAAGAGAAAGAAAACTTAAATAATTTTAAAGAAGAGCTTTCTAATAGTTTTGATTCTAAAATAGATGAAAGAATAGAAAAAAATAATTTTAATTATAATAATATAATGCTGGAACGTTTGGAAAATGCTAAAAAGTTATGTATTCAGGGAGCTGAGGCTATTGGCAACTTTGTTTATGGCGGACGTTTGGGTAATGGCCAAGATGAAGGCTATAAATATAGAGGCAGAGGCATTATTCAGCTTACTGGAAAAAATAATTATAAAAACTATGGTAAAAGCCATTTCTTATTTATTCCTATTTTATTAATACAGCAGGTTATTTATGATAATATTAAGTTGCTTATAATGGAAACATTGATTAGTGCTAGAAATATAGAAAAGAAATTTAATAAAAATATTATTTTAAAGAACGTAGGAACTACTCCTTATCTTAATGGAGATTATTCTACCCCATAGCTTACAGTTACAAAATAACAATATTTTAAATTATCTGATAATTTATTTAAAACAACTGTTGTAGGAATTGAAGAGATTTTTACATTTACTGATACTGGTTTAACTATTAGTGCTTTATGGAAAGAAGTTATTTATCAAAAATAATGATAAAATTTTGATAAAAAGTTGGCTGCAAAAAGCCTCTTTTTTATTTGCATTGAAAAATATTTATATAAAAAAGTTATAAAAATATTTTATATACTATTGACATTTATTTATATTTGTGTTATATTTATTATTAAATAATAAATGATTTAAAGAATATCTTGAGTAATGGATATTCTTTAAAGGAGTTGTTATATGATTAGATATTCTTCTAAACTAAGAACAACATGTTCTCTAAAAAGTCAATCTGTTGGTCCTTGGCAAGTACCTGTTGCGGATGTCGGTGTTAGAAGGTGTACTGAACTTGTAGCATAACCATCTATAGCATAAAAATTAAATCTATCTAATCTTCCATCCAAATAAGCAGAACTATCATAAAGCGGATTATTTCCTACATATCTATAAATATACATATCTGTTATACTAACTTCAGAAGGGAATGGCATTCCTTCTGTTGTTTTATCTTTAAGTTTTCCAAATGCCTCAATAGCTTGAGAAGCATCTGCATTAATATATACATTTAATTTACTCATTATTGCTAAACTCAAAAAAGCCTTTGAGAAAATCGATAATAAATTATCGATTTGGCTTTTTTTCGTTTTTTATTCCTTTTTTATTATTGCTAATTATTTACCGTAATAGTTTCTATTTCCCATAAACCTTGTCTTTCTTTTTTTATAGTTTTATTTCCCTGTTTTATTTCAGATGAAGAATTGTTTGATTTAGTTTTCTCTTCTACTTCTATAATATAAGGCAAATTTAAAGAAGCTGTATAATAAAGCAGAAGTCTTTGCAAACTCATTTCCATCATACAGTCTTCTGTCAACCCATAGCTATTAGAGAATATATGGAGAACATACAGATGTTGATAAGAATGGTAAAATTATAATTTTGTTATTAGAACTGAATACTAGTTATTCAGGTTCTACATATAATGGTTATTTTTATGGAAATGATTTGCTATTGGATAAAAATAATAATGCTGAGATATTATATATGGATATAAAAATAGTTAATGAAAATCCTGAGTATATAGCATTCGGAGGCATATAATATACTTCACACCAACCTTTATCATCTATTTCATAATAATAATAATAATAATTATCAATAGCTAATAAGAGACCTCCATTATTAATCATATCGTTTTTCAAAATTGATGAGTGGGGAGATATAGCAAATAGTTTAGTAATATCCATTATTTTAGAACTAGCTTCATATACATCATTCATCTTATTTACACTGTCTGCTACTATATCACCAGCCTTATTTAAAGATTCCTTAGCATCTAACACCATAGAAGTGCTTTGTGAAACACTTTCTGCTGATTCTTTGATAGCACCAGCCATCTCATTCATAGAAGCAGCAGTCTCTTCCAAGCTGGAAGCCTGAGACTCATACCTGCAATTTTTCTAAGTTTAAAATACTCTGCCATATCTAAAGCAGTATCTCCATGGTCATCTTCTATATTTACATCGGCTCCTTTTTCTACTAGAAATTTAACATACGGTTCAGCAAACCTTGATCCTGATGATGCACAAGCCCAAATTAAAGAAGTGTATCCATTATAATCTTGAGCATTAATATCTGCACCTTTTTCTAATAAAACTTCWGCTAATTTTATACGATTAAACTTGTAAGATGTACTATTTTATCTTTAATAAAAACATTCAGCGACTTACCAGCACCTTTGCAGGCAGCAAGTGTAGGATTTGTTTCTTTAGCAGCAGGTTTCGGTCCTGCTTTAAAAGCTATAGTGGGACTTTCAAAAGGAATAACAGAAGCTAAGAAAACTATAAAAGATTTTAAAAATGCGGTATCTACATTAAAGACAGCCGCAAGCTCTATTCAAGGATTAAGTACAGCTTGGAAAGCATTAAATACAGTAATGGTTGCTACTCCTATTGGAATTGTTACAGCAGTTAGTGCAGGTCTTGCAGCATTGGCAGTAAATGCTTATAAGACAGGGCAAGAAATAAGAAAATTAAAAAAAGAACTTTATGATAATTCTACTACAGATACATCTGATTTGATGGGATTAAATAGAGAAGCTGATAATATAGCTTTACTATTTAGAGAATATAACAATTTAGCAAAAGCAAAAAATCTTGATGCAGAGGAAACAAAAAGATTAAATGAATTAACAGAAGAACTTACTTCATTATTTCCAAACTTAAAAACCAAAATGCTTGATGCTTACAGTGTTATAGATGCTAGAAAAGCTAAAGATGAAGATTTCATGACTTCAGAGGAAGCTGAAAAACTAGCTATAGCAGCTGAAAATTATAAAAAAGTAACAGAAGAATATAAGAAGGCACAAGAATATTTTGATAAAGGAATATATCAGGATTTAAATTCATTAGATGCGGCAGGTGCAGTTCGTCCAGAGTTATTAGAAGAAGCTAGAAAAGAAGTAGAGAAATGGAAGTCTCAGCAGGATGCATTAAATGCTGAGATTACTAGATTAAATACAAATATTAGAGAAAGAAAAGCTCTTTCAATAGACGGCATTAGTATAACAGATAAAGAAATAGAAGCGAATAATAATTTATCTGCGTCTACTAAAGATAAAACAAAAACTTATGAAGATTATTTAGCTTTACTAAAAAAAGCAGAGGCAGAGGAAAACAGAAGAGACTAAAAAGAATAATAGAACAATAATAACAAAGAAAGCCATAAAACAAAATGGGCGGGAATTAGAATAAAGTTATTATAATTCATCTTCCGATATATCAGTAATCTTTAATAATTTTTTCAAAAGTCCTATCTTTAGATCATCATTTTTATGCACTGGCACCGATATTCTCAAATCACTTCCTGACTTTACATAAATATAATGACTTCCATTTATTCTAGCAAGAAGCCAACCATGACTTTCTAATAATTTACAAAATTTTTTACCGCTTATGGTTTTCATAATACTACATCAATAGTTTTTATAATATTATCTTTATTATATTCTTCAATATCAACTGAAAGACATCCCTCAATAGCTTCTTTAATATTGAATTCTAATTCTTCCATAGTATTAGCTTGAGTAAAACAACCTTTTATAGATGGAACTTCTGCCCAGAAACCATCTTCATCTTGATGAACAATAACTTTAAAAACCATAATATATACCTCTGAAATAATTATATTTAATATCAATAAAAAAAACAATATATTATAAAATATAGTTATCTTCAATTTTCTTTATATATTCTATAACAGCATTATTATTAGGATCTAATTACAAAGCTTTCTCATAATCTTTCAACAAAGATTTTTCTAATTTAGATTTATCCTTATTCTTTTTAAAAAATTACATTTAAATCTCAATATAATGAAGATCACCATTATATAAATTATAGCATAAATAATTTTTTATATTTTAAAATTTTATTTACATACCCCACCCTTTTATTTCTATAACTTTATTTTGAAATTCTAATTTTAATTATATTTATAGTTTAATTAGAAATTAAAGCACCCACCCAAGTTCTTTATTATATTCTTATCAACATCTGTATGTTCTCCATATATTCTTACTTCTTCAGCATAATTATTATTAAATACATTCGCTATATAATCCAGACTTTCCTGATTATATCCGCTGCCCTCCATAACATATACAATCAATTTATCATACTCTGCTACTTTATAAAAATTATAAGGTTTATTTTCTTGCATTCTATAGTAAGCATAATAAGTTCTTTTTTCCATATTTCCGTCTGGATATATTAATCCTCCGCTTGATTCTATAGGGTTTGTAACATTATTCCTATTACAAGAAATAATAGATAAAATTAAAATGCTAATTATAAAAAGTATTTTTTTCATAAATATATTCTCCTATTTAATTTAATATTCCTTAATATTTCCGTCTTTATCAAATAATACATGTCTGTATTTAGGTGTATAAGACTTATCATCTTTACTAACTGTTTTATACATTTTGGATGCTTGTGCTGAATATGACTGAGGAATATCAATATTTATATAAGAAGGATTATTACCTACATAAGTGTCTTTATTCAAAGCTATTTGTACTCCATCAGAAAAATCTTTTGTTACTAAATTTCCAGATGTCTGAATACTTCCATTATAAGCCACTGCGGCACCTGGAAATAATGATACAGCATATCCTCCCTGCTGAATATACAGCTCAACTCCTGCAACTTCATTATTTTTTATTCCTTCAAGCCATTTTAATAATAAATCGTCCCAGCTGGATGCACCTGTAAAACTTACATTATTTAAAACTCTATTATAATCTTCAACTGATGAATATTTTGCTATATTTTGAAATACAGAAGGGTTATTATTCTCAAGAAGATAAAAAAACGGCAGGTGTTTATTTGGATTTTGTTGAGGACAGCAATGTAGATAATGATAAAAGCTATATAGTTTATTCTCTTCAAAGTTCAAATCCTAAATATGAGTTTGAATATTCAAGAGATATTTATCAAGTTAGTGTTTATTCTACAAGTTTAGAACATGCATTAACTCTTCAGAAAAAAATAGGTAAGTATTTTAATAGTTTGAAAAAAAAGATAGATAATATTGAGATATGCGGCTGTGATATAAGCAATGAAAGCCATTTTCGTATAGACAATGCATATCAGACAATGACAATAATAGAAATATTATATAAATATTAATATAAAGCTAGCATAATAACAATAAGGAGATATTATGAGTCAAACAAGTGTGCAAGAAAAAAAACAATAAGATACGGAAGTGCCAAAGTTTTGATAGGAGTTAATGCATGTTCTAAACTTGTAGAATAAACACTAACTTGATAAATATCTCTTGAATATTCAAACTCATATTTAGGATTTGAACTTTGAAGAGAATAAACTATATAGCTTTTATCATTATCTACATTGCTGTCCTCAACAAAATCCAAATAAACACCTGCCGTTTTTTTATCTTCTTGAGTAAGACTTTTTAATAATTGATAAATTACTCTATGCATATTTATAAACTCTATTTATTATTAGCTTTTTGTATTACTATATTCAAAGCACTTTTGACTGCCTCTTCTATATTCTCTCTGTTTGATTCAAATAGAGGTATTAACAAAGGCACTTCATTTTTATATTTATTTCCATATTCATTAAAAAAAGCATAATACCTATCGCCTTGCTCTTTATACCATTTTATTTTATTTTTCTCAGGTGCTGTGCCTCTTTTTCCGCTAATTGTAGTAATCTTCACATTGCTTTCAGTATTACTCTTTTTGTTTATTCTTGTTTCTTTTACAGTAAAATATTTATCAAAAGTCCAGCCTCTGCTTTTTGCTTTTGCATTAGCTTCTTTTGCTATTCTTCTAGCTTCTTTTAATGAGGCTTTTTTTACTTCATTCTTAAAATCAATTCCTAACTCTTCTAAAGTTTTCCTGAACTCATCAAACCCTGTAAGAGTTACTTTATTTTTTTCAGACATATTACTCTCTATTGTCAGCTTTTTTATTATTTACTAATTTCTTTATTGTAAATAGACATTCTATATTTTTATATGAAACATTCTCCATATTAATATCATCATTATAGTCAATGCCTTCTAAGTTTAGAAACTTTTTGAACTCAGCCAAAGTAACTACTTTATTATATTCGCTCGCTACACCGAGTAGGTGCCTATCGGAAAGCCCGCCGAGTGATTAGTATCACTCGGCGGGCTTTCCGCTTGCTTTTCTTCGTCATCATCTTGCGACAGCATACCTTCGGTACCTGCCTCTTGCGAAAGCACGCCTTCGGCGACTACTTTTCCGACATCAATGTCTATACTATTAATATCTTCAGTATCACTGCTCATATATAAAAGCCTTATTAAAAATTATTAAGCTGCATACGCTTGATCATTTGGAAGTAATCTTACAAATGCTGATTTTTGAATAGGAGCACCGTCTCCCCAATATCCTACTTGGAAACCTACCTGATTTGTTTTGCTGTATAGCTCATGCAAAACTTAAAGCTCCATAGACAAGCTGTCCATAATCCAATAATATTTTAAGTTTGCTAAGAAACCGAAATATTTTGTAGCTTCCAGCTTATCTTCGATAAAATCATTTTGCACAACTGTAATACCAAGTAAAATACTAGGCTGTCCCGCTATTAAACTTTCCTGCCAAATAGGACGGTCCTGCTTATCTTTTAATTTTCTTAAAGCAGCAACTGCTTTTTTATTAAGCATCCATACCGCTCCGTTTTGATATCCGCCTTCCAATCCGCTTACTGCATCTACTAAACCATCATAAGTTATAGCAGCACTTGCAGTTCCTACTTTTATATCTCTGTCAGTTGGAATAGCTGCTGTATTATCTGAAGTTTGAGCAAATATACCTAGAGGTTTATCCTGTCCATTTCCATATAAATAATTATGCTCTAATGTAGAAGCCAATTTATATGCTATTCTCTCCTCAACTAAACCTTGAATATCTATGTTGCTTTGCTTTATTAATCTTTTACTAAGTTTAACTAACTTAGTTAATTGATTAGGCTTCATTTCTCTTTTTCCAAAAGACATATTTGTATCTTCTGTAACTTCTGCGATTTCTGCTGTCCAATCAAGATCATTTAAATCACTTTCTAGTGTAGGTATTCCTATACTTGCATATCCATTCATAGCAGGAATGATATTTGATCTTTTTCTTATCTGTACTGCTTCATCTAAGTCTTTTATAATTTGCTTTACTAGATACTGCTATAGTATTTCCGCCGCCTTCAGCAACGCCTGCCTGAAGTGTTTCTCTTATTTCTTTATCATTACCTGTCCTAAACCATTTGTCAACACTTTAGAGAAAGCTAATTCCATATTACAAAAGTCATAAATTCTTTTTGGTCGCAGTGATGTGTACTTTCAACTACTCCATTGTACCAAGGTGATGAGACCAATAGGGCACTTCGTAGCTATATCTACAGCAGTAAACTGATAATAGCGTATTTTTCCCAAAAAGGAATATTTAACATCTATCCTGGAGAATCTCATTGACGGAGAAACCTGGTAGGCTGCAGTCCATGGGGTCGCTAAGAGTCGGACACGACTGAGCGACTTCACTTTCACTTTTCACTTTCATGCATTGGAGAAGGAAATGGCAACCCACTCCAGTGTTCTTGCCTGGAGAATCCCAGGGACGGGGGAGCCTGGTGGGCTGCCGTCTATGGGGTCGCACAGAGTCGGACACGACTGAAGCGACTTAGCAGCAGCAGCAGCATGCTTGACACTGTGATATTTCAGAAGACTCTTGAGAGTCCCTTGGACTGCAAGGAGATCCAACCAGTCCATCCTAAAGGAAATCAGTCCTGAATATTCATTGGAAGGACTGATGCTGAAGCTGAAACTCCAATACTTTGGCCACCTGATGCGAAGAACTGACTCATTTGAAAAGACCCTGATGCTGGGAAAGATTGAAGGCAGGAGGAGAAGGGGACGACAGAGGATGAGATGGTTGGATGGCATCACCGACTCAATGGACATGAGTTTGAGTAAACTCTGGGAGTTGGTGATGGACAGGGAAGCCTGGCATGCTGCAGTCCATGGGGTGCAAAGAGTCAGACACGACTGAGTGACTGAACTGAACTGAACTGAACCTCCTTAAAAGCCCCATCTCCTGGAATGGGAGCTAGAAGGCAGCCTCTTATATTTATAATTACTACGGCTGGATTTGATAAATCTTCAGTATGTTTTTCTGAATATGAATATGCAAAGCAAGTATTACAAGGTTCATTAAATAATGATGAGTATTTTACTATAATATACGAGCCTGATGACATCAATGATATTTGGGTATTTATGTCTGAATATAAAGAAAAATTAAATAAAAATGAAGATGTTTCAAAACAGGAAGAATTAATAAATAAAATTATTTTTCAAGCTAATCCTATATTTACCTCTTTCTTTTCTTTTTTAGAGAGAAGATATCCGTTTATGAAAAATCCTTTTCGAGGTACAAAAACTCGTCCGCCTGTGAAGAACAAAAAAAGACTTGAAGTCCCAACTAAAAAAGAAATTGAATTAATAATTAAAGATATAGCAGATCCTCTTATAAAAGTGGCCATCATATATATCTATTACAGGATTAACATCAAATAAATAACTAAAATATATATATGGATGGAAATATTCATCTTCAATATGCCCTTCGCAGCACTGACTAGTTTTATATCCTTTTTTGTTTAACTCTAAAATGATATCTGCTATATTTTTATCTATCCTAGTAAGATTAATAAAATTACCGCATTCGCAGAATTGTTTATTTTTATAAAGTTTATTGCATTTGCTGCAGAAGTTATAATGTTCTTTATTATTAAAAATATTATGTTTAAATAAAGTATCAAACTGTCTTTTCATTATTATATCCTTTTAAATTGACGGCTGTTTAGGACATTCAAAATATATTGTATTTTCTTTATTTGCTGTTAATCCTGTAATAGATATATAGCCATAAAGAGGTTTTGTGTTCTGAATTAGTATTGTATATCCTTCATATTGATACGTTTTGCTGTTTTCAAAAAAATCTTCTATATAACAATTAACATATACTGATATACTTACGGTATTAGGTGTTATAGAACCTTTTAAAATATATTTTCCATCTATTAAATGAATGCCAAAATCTTCTGATACTTGATGACCTGTAAGTTTAATATAGTTAAAATCTATAGGACATATTATATTATTATCATATATTTTGATATTTTCCAAATCAAATATTGTATTCTGTATTTTATTTGCCATAATAATTAAGTATAAGTAATCATCTTGGTATAGACATATAATCTGTATTTCTTTATATATTACCCCTACTAATTTTCTTTTATATAATTTAAGTTTTTTATTAACTCTTATGACTCCCATACCTTCGTTACTAATTTCAAAACTTCCTTTTAAATTAAGGCTTCCGTCTTCATTTGCAATCAAGGATAAATTAGTAATATCTTTTATTATATCAGCATTTATATTTGTACTTTCATCTCCAACTTCTAAAGTCAAAGAAGTTTTTTCAAAAGTAAATATAGTGCCTGCCTGAGGTTCTTCAAAATTAAGTCCAAGATAATTTAATATATCAATTATTTTACTATTTAATATTTCTATAGCATTTTGTATATTTTTCTCTTTTTCTATTTTTTCAACATCAACATTTTTCTGAGCTGTTAAATTAAAAGAAAGTATTTCATCTTTTTCTATATCAGTATCATCAGTATGCTTTATTTCTAAATAACCAAAAGTCATATTGATATTAGAATATTTCTCTGATAATTCTGTTCCATCAATAACAGATTTTCTTATATAATATTTTATAGGCTTATTTTTATTAGAAGTAATCATATCATTTGCTTCTATATAATAGCTGTCATTTTTATCAGTTTTTATATCAAGATAATTTTCTAGCATAGAAATATTAAAAATAATAAATATTGTATTTCCAACTTTTGACTTCGTATTTCCTTGAAATACTATTTTTTCATTTTTATTATTTGCTTTTATGAAAGAAACTGTATCATTAGTACCTTGAATAAATATAAAATCTTGATAATTTCGTATATTATTTACTGATATTTCTATATTAATATTTATAGTATATTCTTTAGCTTCAAAACTACTAGAATCTTGTTTTCCTATGACAAACATAGGACTTCCTAAAACTAAAGCAAAATTATATTTAAGTTTTTCTTCCCCTTCTATAACTATTTCATTATCTGATGCATTTGCATATTGATAAATAAACTGTGATAATTCATTTGTTATATATATAATATCTTTATTTTTTTCTTCACCTTTTTTTTGTATAGATATTATGTTAAAGATAAGATTAGAAGAAGTATTATTATTATTATATATTAAAGTACCTTTCAAAACATATTTATCAGTACTCTTTTCTAATACTAGATCATAAACTTCTTCTGCATTATCTATATGAGATAAACTATTTAAATAATAATCAGTTACTAAACTGATATTATAATTATCACTTAGTTGATTTTTTATTGGCGGAAAATCATATCCGTCTGAAAAATCTAAATTGGCATTATCATTATTAAAAGCTATTTTAGAAGCTGATGATGTACTTCCGTTTGTTAAACCATCAACTCTTTCTTTTAATTCTTTTATATTAGAAATAGGAGCTTCATTAGCTTGTCCGCCTTTTATTTTTTCTATATTTGATATTATTTGATTAATATCCTCTGCATATACAGTTGTTTCCCCTTGCTGAGCAGGTACTTCTTTATATTCGTTAGGTTTACTTAAAGCCATATAAAACTCCTAAAAACATGGATGTTTTTATACAGCTGCTACACGGAGGTAAAAGCAGCTGTATACATATTATTGCTATGCTCGCCTCACTATATAGCAGCTAATAAGTAACTTATTAGCTGTTCGGCTCACTTTTTGCTATATTCTTATTTTATTTATTTTTTATATAAGTAATAATTCGTTCCTACTTGTATGTTGTACCAAAGCTGCCATTCTCCTATCTTTATAATGCTTTCTTGGTATCTTCTCATTAAATCTTTTTATCTATATTGATTATATTTTTTATAGCATTCTGGCTTCTTCCAGAAACAAATAATACATCATCATTTTTTAAAGCAGGCATTATTCTGCTTAATGAGTTTACATTCCAAAAAATTATTCTAGGAAGTTTGTAATTATTTTTATTAAATATTTCTTTCCAATATTCAAAATTAGTTTTATACTACAGCAGAAAAACCATTCCAACCCTGTCCGCTTAACTGCCTTGTCTTAGTTTTAGGATCAGAAGGAATAGAAAATGTATTATAAACTATCACTGATCTAGGCAATAATGGTATGCTTCCATTTTGACTTACACTTGGATCGCTTGGATTTATAGCAGAAATACTTACTCCGGGAAGATCCCCTTTACTTAATCCATCTATCCAATTAAGCATTACTTTGTTATTACTCCAGCTTTATATTCAGCTCTTATAAAGTATAAAGTAAAAACAGATAAAATTAATAATGCATTATAAATTATAAAAGACTTAGTATTGTCAAAAGGTCTTATAGGTTCATATAGTAATGCAAAAAATGAAACAAATATTAAAAATGAATATAAAAATAATAATCCTCGAGAAATATATATTGATAAAACAGTTTTGAATCTTTTTTGCACAAAGAAAAATATAAACGGTATTAAAGTATGTAAATATACAATAAAAATCAAAATCAGTTTTGAGGCTAATGTACTTGCATCTTCTCCAGTAAAAGCAGATAACATTAAAACAAAAAATAATAATACCATAAATGCCAAAAATTCTAGCGATTCTACTAATGCTACCAATTTAATAATTAAGAATAATATTATTGCTAATAAAATTTCTGATACTACAAAAAACAGTATTATATCTCCTAATTTAGTAAAACTATTATATGTATTATTCTTTATATTAAAATTGTTATCAGATAAAAGTATTATAATAAAAAAGATTATAGAAGATAATATACTTTTATTAATCATTATATTAGATTTAAAAAATTCAAGCATATCAGGTATTGAATCTTTTAAAGGAGCTGAAATAAATATGCCAAGCAAAAATAAAAGTAAAAATGACAAAAATATTATTAGTATTGTTCTTTTATTAATGTTTTCTAAATTACTATCTATAATAAATAAAAATGAATAACAAAAAAAGTAAAATACTTGATAATAAAAACTATTAGTAATAATTGTTGAATAGAAATTGTCAGCATTATGATCAATATCATATAATAATATTTGTATATTTATAGGAAGAGAAGATATTATTATTATGACAAATACTAATATATAATATAATCTTTTTTTACTGATGTAGTTCATAAATCTCTCATACTTTTATTTATTTTTTAAAAATACCATTACAATAGGAGCTATAAAAGAAAAAATAAATGAGTAAATACCATAAATATAAATGAAGTTATATATTTTATTATTTCCAATCACTGCCTCATTTATATTGATATTGTTCTTTAATATTTTTACTATGGACTTTATATTTTGTATTGTTATATATACTAAATTAACAGCTATTATTATATTAAGAACTGTTATAGAAATTTCATTTATTTTATTTTCTGAAATAGTTACTCTGTATATATTCGCACTTAATACTAATATATTAAATAATAATACTAGTATAGGAAATATTATATACATTGCTTTTGTTATAATCCTTTTATATTTAAATGTCTTGAAGTGTCGCATATTTCAAAAACTACTTCAGGAATCAAATCAGGATTTAATATATGGCGACTGCCCGCCTGTGGTGCAGGTGTATAATATTTTATAGGCTTTAATTTTACTGTAATGCCATGTCCAGCTGCTAAAGTTCTGCATTCATTTGACTGTACTGTTTCATTTGTATTAACATTGTTATTAGAAGTAGTTTGATTATCAGTTTTATTACCGCATTGAATTATAATTAAAGACATTATTGTAATGAGTAAAAATATTTTCTTCATAGTTTTTCCTTAAATCATATTATAAAAACAAGTATACTATGTAGATATATTTATTTCAATATAAGTATTATTAATTATGTATATATTAAAAAAATACATATAAAATAAAAAGGCTTTACCAACAAATAATTGATAAAGCCTTTAAATTTCAAAATAAATAAAAATTAATTAGACTGCTTTTTAAACACTCCGCTAAATCCATAGCTTCCGTTAGGCTCTGTTACCATAATAGTATCAGCACTTATAGGCTGAATAGATATAATATAATAACTTTATCATTTAAAAAGAAAAACAGTGAGCTTTGGCGTTGGTACTCATGAGTTTAATTTTCCAAGTGATGTTAATAGTATTACAGTTCATATATGTTCAGGCGGTGCAGGAGGTTATTATGGTTTATTAGATACAGTTGGAACAGGACCAACAGCAGGCGGTAACTCTCAAATCTTAATAAATGATAAAGTTATTACAACATGTCAAGGAGGTCAAATAGCTATAAAGACAGGTACTATAACTTTTAATGGAGGAAAAGGAGGTGTTCCAAGCGGACAAGGTAAATTAATCAATGGAAATAATGGAACTACTACAAGATATGATGGAAAGAATCCAAATACAGGTGCAGTATTCAGCAATAATACTACTTTGGCAAGCGGTGGAAATGGAGGCAATGGTTCTATAAATGGTTATAGTTCAGGAGGAGGAGGCAGCGGAAGTGCTGCTATAGTAGATATTACAAGAGCTATGCTTGGTACGGCAAGTAAAATAAAAATTATAGTTGGTGCTGGAGGAAATGGAGGTACTAATAGTAACAGCAATGGTGTTGTTGCTAATGGAGAAAAAGGACAAGACGGCTCAGCAGTTATAGAGTATATGCAGAAATAAGTTATATAGAACACAAAAACCTGTTGCCTTAATGGAGCGTTTAGTAAGATTAGTTTCAGATGAAAATAATACAATATTAGATCCATTTATGGGCGGAGGCAGTACAGGAGTAGCATGCATTAATACTAATAGAAAGTTTATAGGAATAGAGCTTGATGATGAATATTTTGATACAGCAGTCAAAAGAGTAAGTAAAGCATATCAGGATAAACAAGAGGAGTTGATTAATGAAAAAGCAGCATAAAATTAAAGCACCTTTTTTTTATTTTGGTGGGAAAAGTGCAGTTGCTGATTTAGTTTGGGAACTTATAGGAAATGATGTAAAAAAATATTTCGAGCCTTTTGCAGGAAGTTTGGCAGTATTATTAGCTAGGAAGAGAAAACCTAATACTTTATATAATGAAATAGTTAATGATTTAGACTGCTTATTGATTAATGTGTGGAGAGCATTAAAAAAAGCATCAGCTGAAGTAGCTCTTTTATGCTGTGATCCAAGTTCTCAGCTTTTATATTGGCAGAGAATATGCTATATAGTAAAAAATAAAGATAGTTTATTAGAAAAAATGTTAAAAGATGATGAATATTATGATGTAAAACTTGCAGCATATTGGATTTACTGCAAATGCTCAGAAATTGGAGGAGTAGAAATAGATAAAATCGATGTAGAAAAAGTTTATAAATCAATAGATAATGGAATTACAAAAGGACGAATACAATTATTAAGAGGAAACGGCATTCATTCAAAATGTACTCAAATTGTCAATCCATACAGTATCACTAGATGTAAATTAGAAAGAATTAGTTTATGGTTTTCTCAAATAGAAAATATATTAGAAAATGTAAAAATAACTTGTATGGACTGGAAAAGACTTTTTAATGAAGGTACACATTGGCAAGATGATGGTGGTAAAAGTAATATAGGAATATTTTTTGATCCTCCGTATTCAGATACAAGCAGAAAAAAATCTCTATATAGAATTGATAGTTATGATACAGCAAAAGAAGTTAATGAGTTTTGTATAAAAAATGCTTATAGAAAAACTTATAAAATAGTTGTGGCAGGATATGAAGGAGAACATAATAATCTTGAAGATTACGGATATGTAAAATATTCTTGGAAATCAAATGGCGGATATAGAAACATAAGTGGAAATAATAATAATAAATTAAAAGAAAGGCTTTGGGCTTCAAGTTCTTGT
The DNA here is from genome assembly GCF_001746205.1 of Brachyspira hampsonii. Taxonomy (NCBI): domain Bacteria; kingdom Pseudomonadati; phylum Spirochaetota; class Spirochaetia; order Brachyspirales; family Brachyspiraceae; genus Brachyspira; species Brachyspira hampsonii. Next base: position 97,704 of record NZ_MDCO01000015.1, on the reverse strand, counting down.
AATAAAATAACAATTTAATGCTTATATTTCCTTATATTTTCATACATACTCACATTCTATAATATAAATATGATTTTTTCAACTTCTATTCTATATTTTTTGTATAATTAATAATTAAATATAATAATATAATTCATCTATTTATAATGACTCTAATAATAACGAATATTGATTAATTAATATATTTGATTTATAATATAAAAATACAGTTTCAAAATTATTATATATATTAAAAAGAGAAATTTTATTATGTCTAAATTATTAATATCAAGCGATCTTCATCTCAGCCTAGAAGAAAAAGAATATTCTCTTTCTGTGCTGGATGAGATAATAGAATATGCAAAAGATTATGATGCCTTAATGCTTCTCGGTGATACTTTCAATACTTTTGAAGATTTGCAAGGATTAAAAGATGTGTTCTCAAAAAAAATAGAGGACTATCAAAAAGATGTATACTTACTTAAAGGCAATCATGAGAATTTAAAATCCAAAGGCATAACATTAAATAAATTAAAATTCCCAGACAATTTAATAGTAATAGAAGATATAAGTTTTTTTAATATTGATAACTTGGATATTATAGCACTTCCCTACAGTGAAAAATATATTATAGATAATGATATAAATAAAAAAATAGAAAATCTCAATGCTGATAACAGAATAGTAATAGCACATGGAATAGTAGAAGGTACATTATGGGCTATAGAAGAAAATGAGGAATCAGCAAGCATACCAATAGATATAATAAAAAAAATAGATCCTAATATTGCAGTAGTTGGGCATATACATAAACAAATGGAAGTTAATATAGAAAATATAGAAATAATATATACAGGTTCTGCAAGAGTTTGGAGAAGAACTAAATCAGAAATGGGTATAAGAAGATGTTTGGCTATTGATACTGAAAATAATTCAATAAAAAAAACATTTATAAATATCAAAAATGCCGGAGTATATAGGGTATATGAAAGTAGCATTTACAATATATCAAATTTTGAGCAAAAAGCTTCTGAATGGAGCATGAATGATATTATAGATATTAATATATACGGAATAGCTGAAGATGAAAATGAGATTGAAGAGAAGATAAATAATATAAAAAATAAATATTCAAAATATGTAAGAGACTTTAATATAAAAACTTCGGATATATTTTTACTTGAAAATGCTTACAATGAAAGCATTATAAAAGAGTTTTTATCTATAGCAGATGAATATGAATTTAATACCAATAATGAAGAAGATTTAGAAATAGTTGAAATTGCAAAAAGAATAGGTATAGAAAAACTATATACTGCATTACAAAATAATAAAAAATAATAATTAAAAATATGGAAAATAAAAATGATATTAAATTTAAATAAATTCGGAAAGTTTAAAAATAAATCTTTTGAAATATCAGATAATCTCACATTATTTTACGGAGAAAATGAATCTGGAAAAACTACTATATTTGATTCTTTGATGTTATTATTTTCAGAAAACAAAAAAACTTCATCATTCGCCAAACAAATAAAATTGAGATACGGAGATAATATAGATATTAATACCGAACCTGAAATAGAGGAAAATATAAAACTTCATCCACAGTCCTATAATAATTTATATTCAATAAGACAAAGCGAAATAATATTTGAGATGTCCGACAGCAAAAAAGATTCTAAGGATTGGGAAAGCGAGATAAAGAAAAAATTATTTGCTTCAGATATAGATGTAGGAAAAATAATATCAGAAATAAAAGCTGAATATTCAGGAAAATCCCAAAGTGCAATACCGGCACAATTAAAAAATACGAAATACAGAAATGAAGAAATAGAAGAAGAACTCAATAATTTATACAGCAAGGCTAATACAGAAGTTAATAAAAAAGATAAATTAAAGGAACTCGATGAATTATTAAAAGAAAGCAGCAATATATTAAAAGAAAAAATTGATAATTACAATAAATTAAATTCATTAAGAGAAGAGAAAAATAAAGCAAAAGAAAAAAATAATTTATTAAATATCAATACAATGATTCATGAATTTAATAAAAAGGATAAATTTATAAATGAAAATATATATCTGCAGAAAGATCATTCAAAAACAATTAATGAACTAAGCGGAAAAATAGATGAAGGCGAAAATAGAATATCATATTTAAAAGGAAAAATAGAATCTCTTCAAAAATCTTCAGAAGAAAAAAATAAAACAGATTATCAAAGCATAATGATAAGAATAGATAAAGCAATAAAAAAAATAGATGAATTAAAAGAAAAAAATAATAAAATACCAAAGATAGTGTTTTTAGCTGCCGTTGTTTTAATATCAGCATTACTCAGTTTATATTTTAAAAATCCATATTGGTTTTTAATCATACTTCCTTCTATACCATTTTTACTTATAAAAGAAGGAAAAAATGACAAGTTTATAAATGATATATTAGACTCGCTTCCGGAACTTGATATAAAAAGCGATAATTTGGAGATGTCAGATTTAAAAGATATGCTGTTAAGAGAATTAGCTAAAATAGAATTGATACTTGAACAAAATAATGATGAAGAATTAGAAAATTATAAAAAAGAATTAGAGGAAGCAGCAGTAAATTTAGAAAATCATCATAATGAATTAAATAATTTCTTTGATAAGCTCAATGTAAAAAATAAAGAAAATTACTATGAAATAAAAAGCAATTTTGATAATGTATATAAAAGTACTGAAGAGCTATTTAAAAAACTAATGATAGAAGCAAAAAAATTCGGCTTTAAAGATATCAAAACTTTAGAAGCTAATTGCAGCAGAATATTAAAAGAGCTTGATGAAAATGGAATTAATCCTGATGATTTTAATGAAATGGAAATGAAAGCATTAGAAAACAAATTAAGAGAGCTTGAAATAGAAATTAATTCCATAAAGGAAAATATGAACAAAGTTATGTCTAATGCCTCATATATTCAAGGAGAACTTAACAGCAGCGATGATGTACATGAAAAAATAATAAACCTTGAAAGTGAGTTTGCAGAAAATAATGAAGAAATAAAAAATTTAAACAAAAGAAAGAAAGCATTAGCACTGCTTGAAAATATGCTCTCAAAAATAAATAAAAAAAATGATGATATATTTAATTCTCTTTCAAATGATGCAGAAATTTTATACAATCATATAACAGGGAAAAATTTATCAGATGATATAATTTCAATGTCTGGATTCGATAAAAATAAAATAATGGTAAAAGATAAGAATAATGAAATGAGAAATGTGGAATTATTATCTTCAGCAACAAAAGATGCCGTTTATATAGCTATGCGTCTTTCTATACTTTCAAAAATACATGAAAAAGGAAGATTAATACTATTAGATGATCCTTTTATAACTTTTGATAATAATAGAACAAAAGAAGCATTATCATTTATAAGAGAATATTCAAAAAAATATAATATTCCTATAGCAATATTTACAAAAGATATATTTATAAGAGATATTATGAAAAATTATGAAGAAGCTATTATACATGAATTATCTTAATATATTTATTATCTTCGATAATATTGTATTTTTATCAATTTCTTTATAAAATATACTTGATAATAATATTATACAAGTATTGGCGGAATTATGAAAAAAATAGGCGTATATATAGACTTAGAAAATGTATCGCATTTAAGCTACGAAGTTAATTTTGAACAAATGCTTAATAATATATTTTTATTTTATAAGAATAATTTAAAAGACAAAGAAATAGTTTACTCTATAAAAAAAGCTTATGGTGATGCAAAATCTATAAAAAAATATTCTAAAAAACTAAGAGATATGCATATTGATATTATTTATTCTGTACCTGTTAATAAAGCAAAAAACATGGCTGATATGATATCATCAATAGATGCATTTGAAGATTTTGTAATAGACAAAAAAATAGATATAGTAATATTCATAAGCAGAGATGTTGATTATACTGTGGTTATGGATAGACTTTCAAGATACGGGGCTATTGTTGGAATAGTTACAGTATTTGATAATGCTAAAAGAAATATATTCAAAAACTCATGCAGCCACATATTTAAAATTGAAGATTATAAATCAGCAGAAAAACATGAAAATGAACCTAAAAAAGAAGAAAATAATATAGATAAAATGGAATTTTTAACTTTCTTTTATAATAGAGTATTGGAAATATACAATATACAAAATACACAAACTGTAAAGATTTCAATATCAGATATATGCAACAAAATCAATGAAGATTTTAATCTTGAAAAAGGTAAGAGTGCCGTAGAACAAACACAATTCAAAAAAATTAAAAATGTTCTTAAATATCTAAATAATAATGGAATAGAAACAGAAATAAATAATGATGATTTTTATATTAATGAAATAAACATATTCAAAAATATAATGTCTAAAATCATAAATCTAAGCAGCTCTGAAATAAGCGAAAAAAATTTTATATTAGCATTCAAAGAAATACTTTCTAATTATGAAGAAAATGCTGTTATTTCTCTTGCTAATACAATGAATGAAATTAATAAAAAATTCAAAATAGGAAATAATTCAAGTGCTGTAAAAAATACAAAATTTAAAAAACCAAGTAAATTTATAGATTATATAATCAAAAAAGATATTCCTATTGAACTTACTAATAAGGGAAACGCTTTTATAATGAAAGATAAAAACAAAGTTTTGGAAATACTAGAAAATATAGGTAATGAATAGAAAAAAATAACATAGAGGTGAAATATGTCAAATATAACAGTTATCGGAATGGGATTAATGGGAGGCTCTTTAACAAAAGCATTAAAACTAAGCAATCAAAATTATAATATATATGCCATAGATACAAATAGAGAAAATATAGAATCTGCTTTAAAAGATGGATATATTGAAAAAGGGTATTTTAATTATGATAATATAAAAGAGCTCATTGAATTATCCGACATCATTATGATATGTACACTTCCTTCAATAGCAATAGATATTATTGATAAATATAAACATTTAATTGATAATAATAAAATACTTTCAGATTTCTGCGGAGTAAAGACTGATATTTTTAATAATACAAAAGATAAAAAATATATAGGGCTTCATACTATGGCAGGAAAAGAAAAAGGCGGATATATCAACTCTTCTGAAACTATATTCAAAAATTCAAATGCTATAATAGTGAACAATGAAAATGCAGATGAAAGCGATATTAAAATAATAGAAAAACTTTCAAAAGATATAGGATGTTCTAAAATTATAAGATCAACAGTTGAGAAACATGATGAAATGATAGCTTTTACAAGTCAGCTTATGCATATAGTAGCCTGCGGTATTGTCAATCATGATCATTTTTTATCTTCGCTTGGTTTTGAGGGAAACAGTTTAGGAGATCATACAAGAGTAGGTACAATAGATTCTAATATGTGGAGCGAATTATTTTTATACAACAGCGATTATCTATATGATGCTTTAGATAAATATATAAAATGCCTAAATGATTTTAAATATGCTTTAAAAGATAAAAACAGAGATAAGTTAAAAAAATTAATGGATAATTCAAATACAATAAAAAATGAATGGATTGAAAGAAAGAAAAAATAAGATTAATTATATGCCCCCTAAAAATAGGAGGCATAAAAATAAATGCTTTCTTAAATAATAAAACCGTATATTTAAAAATATGTAAAAAGATATTACTATTTGACATTATAAATAATATTGCTATAATAAAATAATATTATTTATGTAATAATATTAATAACTACCGCGGATAATAAAAAATGAAAGTTATAAAATTTCTGAAAAGAATCAATAAAGAAAAAGAATTAGATATATCAGAATACAAAAATAGATATGTAGAAACTAAAAAAGATAAACTTAGATTTGATAAAATACTTCAAAAGTCAGTTTCTATGGGATTAGTAATGAAAAAATCTAATATACTAAAACTTACCAATGAAGGAAAAGCATATTTAGAAAGAGAATTAAGAAAATCATCTGAAAAAGAAAATAATATATCAGAAAGTAAAAGAGACAGAAGAAATGCTAAAAATAAAAAATCTGATACAGGAAATAAAAAAACAAGCATACCAAAACCAGAAATAAAAGTAGATATTAACAATGCTAAAAAAGACGCTGAAATAATAGCAAAAGCATATAATGTACAAACAGATTTCCCAAAAAAATGTTTGGAAGAGGCAAAACTTTTACCAGACAGCATGGAAAATGTGGAATTAGAGTTTGACAGAATAGATTTAAGAGATATAAGAACTGTAACAATAGACGGAGCAGATTCAAAAGATTTTGACGATGCTATAAGTATAGAAAAATTAAATGACGGATATAAATTAGGCATTCATATTGCTGATGTAAGTCATTTTGTAGTAATGGGAAGTGCTTTAGATAGGGAAGCCAGAAAAAGAGGCAATAGTGTTTATTTAATAGATACAGTTTACCCAATGTTTCCGCATGAACTTTCAAATGGCATATGTTCTTTAAATGAAGGTGTAAGCAGATTTACTATGACTGTTTTTGTAACTATAGATAATAGCGGCAATGTTAAAGAAAGCACTTTTCATAAAAGCATCATAAAATCGAGCAGAAGATTAACCTATGACTATGCACAAGATGTTCTGGACGGCATAGAACAATATGAAGATTGGCTTGTAGAATTATTAAAAAATGCTGACGATGTAAAAAAAATACTTCTTCAAAAGAGAATAGAAAACGGCAGTATAGAATTTAATCTCAATGAGACACAAATAATATTGGATAAAGGCGGTAACCCTAAAGACTTTTTTATTGGTGAGAGAAAAGAAACTCATAAAATAATAGAAGAATTAATGCTTATTGCCAACTGCGAAGTAGCCAAAAGATTAAAAAATATAAAAGGCTCTATTTACAGAGTACATGACAGTCCAGATATGGAAAAGCTCGATACTTTTACAAGAATAGCATTTAACAGAGGCTACAGACTCACAAAAGATGCAGACGGCAATTTGGATTTTCATTCATTTATAGAATCTATAATGGGAAAGCCAGACGAAAAATTACTTCTTACCCTACTACTTCGTTCTATGAAACAGGCTATATACGATGTTAATAATATAGGGCATTTCGGACTTGGTTTTGAATGCTACACTCATTTTACTTCGCCTATAAGACGATATACTGATTTACTTACACATAGACTTTTAAAACTTTCATTAGAAGGTATAAATAATTTAAAACCTACTATGCAGCAATTTTATACCAATTCGGCACAGTGGTGTTCAAAAACAGAAAGAGTTGCAGTTGAATGCGAGAGAAGTTTAGCAAAGGTAAAAGCTGCAAGATTTATGAAAGACAAAGTAGGAAATGAATATAACGGGATTATAAGCGGTATTACAAACTTCGGTATATTCGTAGAAATAGAGGACAGAGGAATAGAAGGCTTAATAAGATATGCCGTATTAAAATCACATTATAGATATGATGAAAATGAACAGGCAGCCTACAGTGAAGAAGATGCCAAATGGTACACATTGGGAGACAGAATAAGAATAGTAGTTTATAAAGTAGATATTAAAGAATTATTCATTGACTTTATACCAGCAAGCGAATTTGATAATAGTTTTGATGACAGAGATATAATAGACAGCAGAGATTTCTTAAAGAAGAAAAAAAACAAAAAAGAAATATATTCAAGAAAATCTCATAAATCATCTAAAGATAGAAAAAGAGGTGCAAAAGAGAGAAGAGAGAGAAAAGAAAGGAAGAAATCTAAAAAGAGAAGATAATATTTAATTAATATAAAAGGCTTTCTTAAATTATAATAAGTTAAGCCTTTTTATTTAATAGTATTAATAATCTCATTTATTTTCTTAATTTTCTAAACTGCCAATATGTATATTTACTATGTTCATTATAATTTTTTTATTTTACTATCTATTTTTATAGAAGTTTAATTCAACTATATAACTTTACATTTATAATTAATTTAGTATAATAAACTTATGAGAGATTTAGATAAATTAAAACAAATATTAAATGAGCCTGTTACAGTTGATAATTTAAATAGAATTAATGACTATTTTATACGCTATTTATTTTCACATACAGGCAATGAAAATATAGCTTTAAATTTTATTAATGCTGTATTTAAAGATTTAAACTTTGAAACTTTTAATAAAATAGAAATATTAAATCCTTTTAATATAGCAAAAAATTATGATGAAAAAGAATCAATAGTTGATATAAAAGCAACAACCGAAACAGGGATAACTGTTTTAATAGAAATACAATCGAGAGGAAACGAAGATTTTATAAAAAGAGCTTTATACTATTGGGCTTATAATTATAGTTTTAGTTTCTATCATACCTAAAGCCATAGAACTTGCCATATTGTTTACCTCCAATAATTTTTATTATTTTATTGATTATCATTCTTTTTCTTTTTTCTTGTCTTTTTCTTTGAAACAGATTCATTAGAAGCCGTTTCACTATCTGTTTTTTTATTAATATCTTCATCAAAAAACGATGCATTTTCGGCATTGGCATTTGATGAACTTATGTCTGCATTTTCATTAATTATTTCTGTATTGCTTTCTAATTGCTTATTTTCTTCAGTATTTTTTTCTTCATTCTCTTTTATTTCTTTATTGCCATCTTCAACCGTATTATTATCAGAAGATGCATACGAAAAAAGAGTATTAAGAACCTGTTTATCCAATCTGGCTATAACATTACTGCCCAAAACTTTACCAACTTTCTCAGCAGCAGCAACTCCAGCATCGACAGCAACTTTAACAGCAGAAACATCTCCAAAAAATGATACCGCAATTCTTCCGCTTCCAACATGCATCATAGAAGGCAGAATTATATTGCTCGACTTATTTGCTGCATCTAAAGCCTCAATAGCAGCAGTATGACCATGAGTTTCTATCATACCTAAAGCATATTCCATAATAATTAATATCCTCTTCTATTAAGTATATAAAAATATAATTATTTATCTAACAAATAATCCATTTTTTAATACGCATCTTCTTTTTCTAGTGAATGTTATTGTACTAGTAATACCATCTCCTGTACTGCTAGCCAATGTAAAGCTAGTATATCCCTCACCTCCTAAACCTATACCGGCATAAGAAGGAGCATTCTTAACAAATATTGTTGTCTGCAATCTTCTAGGAGCTATAGTTAATCTGTCTATATGTTTAGAATGCATAGCAGCGGTATGTCTGCATCCGTTTTCTAATTTAACAGCTAACTCTAAAGCCTCATCAAAATCTTTACATCTTATTAAAGGAAGCACAGGCATCATAAGCTCTTCAACTGCAAAAGGATGTTCTTTATGAGTTTCCATGATTATAAGCCTAGGATCATAAGAACATTCTATACCTAAAGTATCCAATATATATTTGGCATCTTTACCCACAAATTTTTTATTTACAGTTCCATCAGGATTTATAAGAGCTTTTTCTAATTTCATCATATCTTCTTTTTTAGAAATCTTAAAAGCATTATTTTTTTCCATATTAAACATCAAATAATCAAATATGGAATCAACTGCCAACACCTCTTTTTCAGCTATACAAGGCATATTATTATCTAAAGAAGCACCAGCCACTATATCAGCAGCAGCCTGTTCTATATCTGCAGTTTCATCAACTATAACAGGAGGATTTCCTGCACCTGCCCCTATAGTTTTCTTTCCGCTTTTTAATCCCTTAATAACTATAGGCATACCGCCTGTAATACATAAAGCATTTATTTTAGGGTGCTCCATCATATAGTCAACTTCTTCAACTGATGCTTTTGAAATTGTAACTACTAAATTTCTTTCTCCGCCTGCCTCTATTATAGCCTCATTGATTTTACCAACAAGCCAATTAGAAACTTTAACAGCACTAGGATGCGGACTGAAAACAACACTGTTTCCGGCAGCAAGCATATTTATACTATTGCATATTATTGTTTCTGTAGGATTTGTAACAGGAGTTATAGCACCAATTACGCCAAATGGAGAAAATTCTAATAAACTTAATCCATCATCTCCTGTTAAAGCACCTGTATGTAAATCTTCAACACCAGTGCATCTTTCTATAGCCAATGTATTTTTATTTATTTTATCCTCAACTCTTCCCATTTTACTTTCTTCTACAGCCATAACTGACATCTCTTTAATTAGAGGTCTTAATTTATTTCTTATAGAATCAGTTATTTTTTTTCTTTCTGACAAAGTAGAACATAAAAACTTTTTTTGTGCTATACTTGCATATTCAATAGCTTCTTTCATAGTATCAAATATACCAAGTGTATTTGTATTATTATTGGATTCCAATATGTTAATATTCTTAGCAACTTCTCTTACTATAGATTCAATCAATTTCTCATCCATATATTATCTCCATAAAAATTATTTATTAAATACCTCTAAAGCAGATTTAGCTATAAGAATATCTTCTTCTACAGCGCCTCCGCTTACTCCAATAGCTCCTAATAATTTACCATCTTTAAATATAGGAATTCCTCCGCCGAACATCACAATCTCACCAGACATAGCAGTATCAAGTCCGCATAAACTCTCATCAATAAGTTTCTTTATTTCAGAAGTAGGAACTTTCAATGATATACTGCTGTAAGCCTTTTTAAAAGCCAATTTCTCACTTATTTTAAGAGCATTATCCATTTTACAAAAGAAAATCTCTTCTCCATGGCTATTAACAATGGAAATGCAAACATCAACATGTATGCTTCCTGCCTTCTTCAATGCCTCTAAAGCCATACTAAAAGCATCATTTAAACCAAGTTCCATAAAAATTTCCTTAAATCAATCATTAAGTATGAAATAAATTCCCTTAACGAGTCTAGCCGAATTAGCTCCAACACTTCTCATATTCTGCATATTCATTGACTTAACAGGATAGAAAAATAAAGGAGTATTCTCATCTAAATTAGCATAATGCACCGCTATATACTCATTGTCAGCAGCTACCCCAACGGATAACTGAGAAGCAACAGCAGCTTTATAAGATGCTTCTTTTACATCTCTATACTCACCAATATCTTTTTTTTCAAATATATAAGGAATTCCCTCCTCTTCTACTCCATACAAAATCTGATCCATTAATTTTGAATCTGTATTTCCTAAACTATATATAATAATAGATGGTATATCCATATCAGCCATTCCTCATTGCTCTAACATAATCTAATATAAGACCTGTAGCAACTGCATTTCTAGGTCCCTCTTTACCTCTTATATTACCTCTTCCTGCAACTATCTTATAATGAGATAAAGCATCCATAACCATTTGAGGTATTTCAAAATCTAATGATGAACCTCCAACTAATACTACAAAAGGTATATCCCTTATATTACCTGTAGAACTTACTGTTTCTAATGCCCTTATAGAGTTAAATACAAATACTTTTTCTTTTGCTGTTCTTCTTACAATTCTTATTTTTTCTAATGGTATATCAGAATCTATAGGAACAAAATTATTCTCTTCTACTACTACAACTCTAGCAAACAATTTAGGATCTAAAGTCTCTTTAAAAAACTGCACAGTACCATCTTCATGTCTTATATGAAATACACTTTCAACTTTTGCCAAAGGATATTTTTTTATTCTCTCAGCCATTTCAAGATCATCTAATCCTAATTCCGAATTAATTAAAAGCGTAACCATATTTCCGGCACCTGCTAAATGCGTATATCTTATTTTACCGTCTTTATCTATTAAAGAAGCATCTGTACTTCCTGCTCCCATATCTATAATAGCCAATGGTGCAGAAGAACCCGGAGTAGTTAAAGCACCAAGTATTGCCATATCAGCTTCAACTCCGCCTATTTCAACATTGATATTCAAATCTTTTTTAAGCTCATTTGCAATTATTTCCATTTGAAGCCTATCTGATTTTACCATGCTGGCTATACCTACAGCACTTTCCATAGAAAATTCATTAGCAAGTCCTCCCTTTACACTTCTAGGTACAAAAGTATCTACAGCTAATAAATCACGAATTTTAATATCATCTTTATTTTTATTCGTAAGTTTTGCCATAGTCTGCCTAACTTTTTCTATCATACCGCCTATATTAGTACCCGGCTCACCAATAATATCTTCTATATCTGCAGCTTTATTTATAGTAGACATTATTTTTTCAGCACCAGCCTCTATATCTACTTCTAAACTTTTTTTGACATCAATTATCTTTAACTTGCCGGCAGGTATTCTTCTCTCTTTAACATTTCCTTCAGGAGTTTTTATTACAACAGCCGAACGATTTCCTATTAAAGCTCTGGCTATAGGTACAACTGACTGAGTTTCCTCAGGAGATAAATTAAATACTGTTGCTATACCATAAGGATTTGATAATGTTTCAATTACTTTACCCGGCAAAGCTACCTCAAGTGCACAAAGCATGCCTATAGGAACTTTATCTATAAGAAGCACTTCATCAACTATAGGAATATTCTTATTAATCCTATTTTGTACAAGAACACCATCATCTTTTTGTAAAATAAGCCCATTAACATTTATACCTTTCGATACAGCATTATTAACAGAATTGGCTGCATCTTTGAAATCTACGCTACTAGGAATAACTATTATTACATTTTCACCTTTATTTATATTTGAAATATCATCATAGAGTACACTTTTTCCTATACCTATTCCAGAACCGCCCGGCGTCTTCGGATTATGTCCTATCATAGTAGATTCTGTTACAATGGTTTCAGTTATAGTTTCCATTGCAACATCTCCTATTACAGGTGTAGCCTCATTTATTCTTATTAAAGATATATCTTCTACTTTAAGATTAACTTTATCCAAGCTCTTTTTCAAAACTCCAAAAATACCATGCTTATTGGAAAAAGTACCTTTTATACCTGTAGTAAATACTAAATCGCTAGAGATAAATTCTACATCATTATTATCACTAATCTTAGCAACTGCAATTTCAGTAGTAGAATTGCCTATGTCTATTCCTGCAATATATTTCATTGGCACTTCCATAAATAGAAATTATTTTTCATTTGCTATGTAAGCCGCATATAAATGAAAATATTTGGCAGCTTCATAGCAATAAAATTATTATTTTCTTCTTAAACGATCTCTCTTCTCATAAACCTCAGCAGCCTCTCTAACCAAAGAAGCAGATATTGTAGCTGAATACTTATTTTCAAGTTCATCAGCTATAGCAATTAATTCTGCTTTAGTTGATCTGAAAGGTCTTAAAGCATTATATATCTCTAATATTCTGTCATCGCTTATTCTTGTCAATTCAGCAGCTCTTCTCAAATTCATAGCAAATATTTTTCTTCCTACAGACTCTGCTATTTTTGCCTGATATTCCAAAGTTTCAGCGGTAATACGAACATCATTAGGTCCTACTCTGTCATTCATTACAGCATCTAATGTAATATCATCTAAACTTTTTCCTGTAGAAGTTTTTATTAAATCTTTTCTATTATAACCTAAAGGATAATCTTTGGCACTAACCTCAACACTGCTATTAGAAATATTTTTTGAATTGCTTGTATTACTAATATTGCTAACTATTTCTTTTATCATTTTTTCTAAAAGTTGTTCATCCATATTTTATCTCCTTATAAATTATTATAATGAAATTGATAGTTCTATAGGATCAGCATTGTCTACAACATGTTCAGTTTCTTTTATATGAAGCAAAGCCGCAATTGCCTGATATTTAGGACGAGCCATCTGATCATTACGAACAGGAACAGGAGTTGGAGATTCTCCTTTAGCATATTTAGCAGCATTTTTACCTATAGCTCTGAAAGTAGGCAAATCCAAAAGAGGTGCCTGAGGAAATAATTCAACATTACTTAAAGGAAGCAAATCTTTTTGGTGTATAACTGTAGTACCTTTAGACTGTATTCCTATACCTATTCCAGAACCGCTGTATTTGGCAGCTGCATTGGCTATAAATGAAACATCTGATGTATGTAAGAAACGCAATATGCGTGCCTTTAATCCTTCTTCTTCTATACCAGCGATTAATTCTCTTAATACTTGAGAATGCGGTATATGAACTATAGTTTCGGTTTGATGAAGTCCGAAAGAAGGAGCTAAACCTATTACTACTTCAGATTTATTTTTACCAACTTCAGCTTTTCCAAGCTCTTTGAAATTAAGAGGAGGAGGATCCTGATGATTAGTACTTACATTAGGATTCGGATTGGAACTTACAGAAGTACTGCTGCTTGTATTATTATTTTGACTATTAATATTTTTTATAACTTCGCTAACTATCAATTTTAGAGTTTTTTCATCTATATTCATTACTTACTCCTTAAATAGAATCTGGGCTAATAGCATTAGGAATATTTTTAATCTCTTCCCAACGCTCTTTGTTTATTTGATAACCTGTACCAGGACCCTGATAATCATTAACATCATTAACAGCACTAATAACATAACCGTTTCTATCAATGATAGCAGAAGTATGCAAATAGTCTCCAGCAACGCGTTGTTTAAGCATATTTAAAACACTTTGAGCAACATCTTCAAAGCCTTTTCTATATAAAGCTTTAACAACATCTAAACCTGTTATTCCATTAGTAAGTATGCTTTGTGCTGCTTTCAAATCTTCTACGACATTTCTGTCCGGCATATCTTTACTGCCATGTGCATAAGTTGCAGCTTCTACTTCTTCATCTGTGATTTCTGGAAATCCCAAATCAGCAAATATAGCCTGCATAGCTCTTGCAGCTTTATTTCTAACAGCTATTATTTCTTCTTCTTTTACAGGTCTTAATCCGCCATCAACTTTCAAGTCTCTTTGTAATACATTCATATCATCAAAGTCTTCAGCATCAAAGTTAGAACCTGCAAACATATTGTCATAGTTAGGAGTAGAACTATAACCAGAGAATATAAAGTCAGTACCAGGAAGGAACTGCATTAACATTCTTGCTGTTCTTCTTATATCTGAGTGAGAGAAAGTTTGGTCATTACCAGAAGCAACTTCCAAATCCAAACATTCTGTAATAAGGTTTTCAGCCAAAACTGCTCTGATGCCGCTAGGAACTCCGCCCGGAACACCTATACAGCTTATAGAACCATTTTGCAAGCCTTGTACTCCGGCACCTTTAGTGATGAATACACATCTAGCTTCCAAATAAAGCATAGATTTACCTTCAGCATATCCCATTTGTACTTCACTTCCTGTACCAGAAGTAAAACGCATTTTCAAACCGCGTGAAGCATAAGATGATGCTAAGAAAGCTTTAGAATATGGAGTATCATCTCCGTCTGTAAATACTCTTTCTGTTCCGTATACCGATATTGTTTCTGCATAACAGGTTAATCCTCTCATACCTAATAACAATTCAGTAGCCTCTTCTAATGAACATTGAGTAAGTATACCCGGTCTTCCAACCTGAGCACCTACCAATAAGCCTAAAGCATTAAAAGGAGCATAACGAACTATACCTACTGTAGTTTCTTCTTCATCAAAACCTCTAACAGCTGCTTCTGCCGCATCTGCTGCTATTTGTATTGGATTATCTTTTACATTAGTTACATGGCATTGATTGGAAGGAGTTTTTCTTGCTCTCATTTTCTGCAAAGCCATCATCATTTCAACGACATTCATACAGCTCATAACTTCTGATATTTTAGCAGGGGTTATAGATGTTGTTATTGGAATTATTTCACTTCTTTGTACATTAGGATCGCATAGCATAAGAGCTATTTTTTTTGAGTCAATACTCATAGCTTTTTCAGCATTTTCAATATTTATAGAATAATTAGCGATAAATGTATCTATAAAATCAAAATCTTCTGCCTTTTTACCATCAAGCTCAACTATTTTACCATTTACTATTTTAATGCTAGGTTTAGGATCATTAGGTCCGTCCATAGCTACAAGACCTACCTCAGGCCATTCACCAACAAATCCGTCCTGATTTACTGGTCTGTTTCTTAATATTTCAAATCTTTTAGATTTCATGAGCTTCTCCTAATAGTTAAATTAAATTATATATGACGGTCTGTCATTTTTAGGTGTAGAACCTAAAGTACCTAATAATTCGCAGCCTATTTCTCTAGCAGCTATTACAGCCTGTCTAACAGCTCCTGAATCACCGCATATTTGTAATATAACCTCATTTGAAAAACTAGTGCCGTTTGCTGGAGAAGCATATCCAACAACTTCTACATTAGCAGATTTAACAGCAGTATCTGCCATAACTACACCTATAGCAGCAGGAGCACCAACACAAATTCCGAAAGCCTTGCCTATTGGGGCACCAAATGCTTTGTTGCAGGCATAACTAGCTCTTGCAGTGTACTGAAGTTCTATATGTCCAGCCTCATTTCCATAAACATCTCCGAAAGTTCTGTCTAAATCTTTTAATGCAACCTCAACTGCTCGTCTTGAATCTGAAACATCATCTGAGCCGAATATAATTAAGTTACCATGACCTGCACCGCCTTTAGTATCGCGAGCTAATTGTATAGAAACAATTTCTGTGTTTGTAGCTTTCACAGCCTCGTCAGCAGCCATTATATGAGGACCAGCTCCTGTTCTGCCGCCTATAATACCAATAGAACGGTATTTTGTTTCAAAATTCATTTTCTCCAAAATACTTTTATCCACATTAGCAATAACAAGCCCTATAGTATCTCCCATAGCAGTGCCTACAAACTCTATTGCTTTACTCATATAAAAATCCTCCTTAAAAAATAATAAAATTAATGTTATTTTTTTTTAATTAAAAGGCAATGATTATATGACAAAGATTAATTTTAGATTATTAGAATAGAAAAATTATCAAAAAATGCACAATAAACCATTGCTATACATAATAGTATAAAACAATGAAATACTATTGTCAACAAAAAGAAATAATTTTTTTAAAAAAATGAAAAAATTTCAATAATTTGAAACAATATGCGAATTAATTTATTTAACTAAAAAAGTTAGAATAATTTTGAATTAATTAATAATTGTGAGAATTACTATAAAAAGATTTCCATTCCATGCTCCTCGACAGAAAAATAAACTATATATTGAAATATTCCGACTTACAGCTTTCTACATCCTACCTTCTCATCACCTCAATAGGCAACAATGGTTAACTAGGGTTCGCTACTGAATACGGCTACGGGCTAGTATAGGATTCTGACCTATTTCCTTCAATATACATCTATATTATAATAAAAAAAATATAATAAATCAAGTTTTCATCAATACAAATTATAATTAATTTGAAACATCATCAAAAAATAAAACAAAAATCACCATCTTTTTAAAGAATTAGTCATATATTCAATTACATTTATATCATAAACATCATTTAATAATCTAATATCAAAATTATCTATATTTCCGAAATACATAGAACTTCCGTTTTTTAAAATTAATAATTTATCTGCGAAATTCAAAGCAGCATTTATATCATGAAGAACCGCTATAATACATCTATTTCCATTTTTTACCCACTCTTTCAGATTATAAATTAATTCTATTTGGCTATTTAAATCTAAATGATTAGTAGGTTCGTCCATAAGTATTATACTTGGATCTTGAACTAAAGTTCTAGCTAAAAATATTCTCTGTAATTCACCGCCTGAAAGCTCTGTTATCAATTTATCTTTCAAATGCATTATTTTTAATTTTTCCATATAATAAATTACAAACTCTTTATCCTCTTTACTTGGTACTGATAAAAGTTTATCCTTATAGCTTGAATATCTTCCCATCATTATAGTATCATAAGCGGTATATCCGAAATATATAACAGACATCTGACTCATCATTGCTATAGTTTTGTAAGCATCTATTTTTTTTATATTTTTATTATTAATAAGTATTTCCCCCTCATCAAAATCTATTATCTTACATAGAGATTTTAACAAAGTGCTTTTTCCGCATCCATTAGGTCCTATAATACATAAACTTTCATTTGAATTGACATCAAAATATATATTACTCAAAACTTTTTTCTTATTTGAATAGCTTAAAGATAAATTTTTAACTTCAACCATTTTATTTATTTTACCTACATCATTCATAACAAATCACATTCCTTTCATATTACTGCTGGATATAAACACATACAAAAAGAAAGGGGCACCTATCACTGCAGTAACAATACCTATTGGAATATTAGCTCCTTGAACTATAATCCTTGAAAATATATCAGAAACATTCAATATTAATGCTCCAATCAAAGCAGACATAGGAAGTAAAACTATATGCTTGGCTCCGAATATTTTTCTTGTTACATGAGGAGACACTAAATCTATAAAACCTATTATACCTGTAAATGCTACCAAAACGGCTGTTATAAATGATGAAATTAATATAAAAAATACTCTCATATTCTTAACATTTATACCAAGTGATAAACTAGTTTCATCTCCAAATGTCATTATATCTAATACACTTGAGTATTTCATAAGAAGCAGTAATGATATTAAAGTCATAAATATTATTATTAAAATATCCAATTTATTTCTCACAAATAAACTTCCAAGCTGCCAAAGTATTATTTGATTTGAATATTTAGGAAACATATAAGATAAAAAACTCATTAAAGAACTTAGAAACAATGATATAACAATTCCTGCAAGTATTATAGAATTATTGCTCATATATTTATCTATTATGTTTGATATGAATAATATAAATAATATAGTGATAAAAGCAAACATCATTGATACACCTATAAACAAATATTGATTAAAAGATACACTCATAATTATAATCAATGCCGCTCCAAGACCTGCCCCCGATGATATACCCAAATTATATGCAGAGGCTAAAGGATTTCTTAGTATTGACTGTATAACAACACCTGTTATAGATAATGAAGCTCCTACAAATAATGATAATATAGAATGCTGAAGTCTAATACCTATAATATCAGCATTTATTTTATCTATATTCATAATCTCAAAATTAAAAAACTTATATAATAATATAGCAAATATTTCCTTTGGATGTATGAATACACTTCCTATACATATAGATAACACAGTAGAAATAATAACTAACAGCAAAATTATTATAACTTTTTTAATCATTATACTAATTCCTAATTATTTCAATATCTTTGTATTCATTAGGATAAGCATATTTAGCCATTATAATTAAAGCATTTACAATATTATGCGTAGGCAATGAACCTGAAGCTATATAGTATACATCTTTATTTTTTACAGCATTTACATTCTGCCAAGATTCACGGCTTAATATTTCTTCTGTAGGATTATCTATATAGTGAACGCTTGTAAATATTATATCAGGATTAGAAAATAACACATTTTCTTCAGTGGTAGTTATCCAAGAATTTTTATCAGAAAATATATTAGATGCCCCTATAATATTTATCATATCATCTAAATAAACATTAGTTCCGAATGAATATAAATTCGGCAAAGCCGCTATTTCAAAATAAACTTTCTTTTTATTTTGTATGCTTTCACCTATAGCTCTAATATTTTCTATATTTTTGTCCATAATACTGATAATATTAGAAGCTTCATCGCTTTTATTCAAAACATCGCCCAAAAAAGTTATATCATCTTCTATAGATTTTATAGTATCGCTATTTGGTATAACGGCAACACATATATCTGAAGCCTTTATAGAATCTAATGAGTTTTTTCCTGAAAATACACTGAAAGTATTAACAAAAATAATATCAGGTCTCATAGCTATCATTTTTTCTGAATCAGGATTAAGCATATCGAAAACCGCTATATTTGATACATCAATATTATTAGTCTGTAAAATTTCTATTGAAGTAGAATCAGAAGCTGTTATCTTATCAGCAAGCCCCAATGCTAGTATAACATCTGTAACGGAAGGAGATAAACATGCTATGTTTTCTATTTTTTCAGGCACAGCAATTTCATTTCCTGCCCTATCTTTTATAGATAAGTTTTTATTATTTGTATCTGCATTACTGCATGAAAATAAAAATATACTAAAAAAAGCAAATAAAAATATTATAACTGTTTTCATAAAAAACTTCTTTAAGAAAAAATATTTTAATTAAAGAAGTATAAACCAAATAACCTTTATTGTCAATTATTAATTTTCTGTTTTAATATTGCTATCATCAATTATATAATCTGAAACTTCATTTGATAAATTTTCTATAAATAAAATTCTTTCATTAAGAGTATTTACAAAATAGTTATAAAATACCACAGTAGGTATAGCAATAATAAGTCCTGCTGCAGTAGTAAGAAGAGCATTAGCAATACCTGAAGCCAAAGCAGAAGGATTTCCGCTTCCTGCAACTGATATTACAGCAAAGGATTGTATCATACCAAGAATAGTACCTAAAAGTCCAAGCAATGGGGCTACTGTTGATATTGTTGAAAGTGCCGAAATAAATCTTTCAAGTCTTGGAAGTTCTTTATTGGAGGCACTTTGCATAGCTTCTTTAGGCATATCAGAATTTTTAAGTCCTGACATCACAATATTTGCCATAGGCGATTTTGCTGTTTCGCATAAGGCAATGGCAGCTTTTAATTCTTTATCTTTTATTAAAGAAATAAGTTTAGGAGCCAATGAATTATCCTGAGATTTTATTCTAGTAAAATAAATAAATCTGTCAATTATTATTGTTAATCCCAATATTGAAGATATTAAAAGCCCTATCCAACAGACTATCATAGCCGAATTTAAAAGACTTTCAGAACCGAATATACCATTCATATATATAAATGCCTCATTAAAATGTCATTATTTGTTAAAACATTATAATTGTAAGAATATAAAAAATCAATAGAAATATTCTGTATATAAAATTAAATTTATATTAATTAAACCGCTTTTAATATTTAAACTCCACAGTATAATGCGTAACAGCCTCATCTGGCATAATGTATTCTCTATTACTTTTCAAAAGCTCAAGCATATCAGCCCTAGCATCATACTCCATACCAGCACGTACATTTTTTACATATCCTCCTTGTCCAAAATTTA
Organism: Brachyspira hampsonii; assembly: GCF_001746205.1. Classification (NCBI taxonomy): domain Bacteria; kingdom Pseudomonadati; phylum Spirochaetota; class Spirochaetia; order Brachyspirales; family Brachyspiraceae; genus Brachyspira; species Brachyspira hampsonii. The sequence continues at coordinate 76,776 of NZ_MDCO01000015.1, read as the reverse complement.
CATAAGGATCCCAATAAGTTCCATCTCTCAATTCTTTTGCTGTTTTTCTTAAATAATTTATTACAATAGAATAATCTTTAATAGTATTATACATATATTCTACTTGCCTATAGTCCACAAGCTGCACTGCCTTATTATTAATATTAAGCATAACTTTTTCGCCTCCGCTCTGCCATACCATATTCTCGTTTATTCTTTATGTTTACATCAGCACCTTGCTCTATTAAAAAATGAGCTATTTCAAAGTCTGGCATAGTAGTAAGAGTTTTGTTTAAAGCTGTGTATCCTTCATTATCTTGGGCATTTATATCAGCATTTTTTGAAACTAAATATTTTATTACGTCTATATTTATTTCCAAACTAGGTTTACATGCTAATATTAAAGCAGTACTTCCTCCTTTATAAAAGTTTACATCAGCACCGTTTTCAACTAATAAGCTACTGATTTTGATAATGGAATGCGTGAAGTTCTTACGCTTCTTCCTAAATTAAGCAATGAAGGTTTTGAATCTTTAAAGCAGGAAACTTTGGCTTTTTCTAAAGAACTTGGAAAAGTTCCTGAAGAAGTAGTACCTGCCTTATATCAATCACTTTCTGCAGGAGTGCCTAGAGAAAATGTATTTGAGTTCTTAAAAACTGCAGGCGAATTAACAAATCAAGATGAACTGTCAATGCTTTTAATACTTAATACTTTAAAAGATTATAGTATTGATATAAAGGATTGATATTATTTAAAACCAAATTTATTTTCTTATTTTTTACCGTGCATATTTTTAATTAAGTTTATAACTATTCAAATAAAAACTTATAATCACTTATATTTTTTGTTATTACAGCATTAACAATATNTTCTAATATATCTTCATCACCTTCAGTACCGATTAGGTATCGTACAAATAAATCATTAAGCCTGTTAATTTCTTTCATAATTTTATTATACTAAAAATAATTTGTTTTGTCTATATCAAATATTAGCAGCATAAGAAACTACACCATTAACTATCTCTTCTCTTACTTTTCCGCTTTCTATTAATTTTTTTAATAATTCCTCTACTCTATTTTCATCTTCATTAAAACTTACCGCTATCATACGAGAAGTATCAGGGTGTCTTATTAATAAATTTATTATATCTTCTTCAGTAATTTTTTTTACATTTCCCTTGGCATTATCAGATACACTAGGAACATCTATTTCAATATTGCAGTTAGCGTTAAAATATTTTTTCACCTTTTCTAACTCTTCATCATTCAATGCCTTAGCTTTTTCATCGGCTGTTCTTCTAGTAGCTGTAACAAGCTGAACTTTATCTGGTTTTATTTTGTTTACTATTTTTATTATATCATCGAGTTCTTCTTTGCTGTCATTAATGCCTTTAAGCAAAAATACCTCAAGCCAATACTCTCCTTTAAAAACTCTTCTAAACTCTATAAGTCCATTAACCATTTTATCAAAATCAATTTCTTTATTAGGCTGATCTATTATCTTAAAAGTATCAATATTTCCAGCATCAAGCGAAGGTATTACCAAATCAGCCATAAGCAAATCAGAACGCATTTCCTGTTTATATAGCAAAGAACCATTAGTTATAATACATATTGGAATATCAGTTATCTGTTTTATTTCATAAATAAGTTTTTTTAAATCTTTATATAAAGTAGGCTCTCCAGAACCTGCAAAAGTTATATAGTCAATATTTTTATTATTAAGCAAAGCCTCTTTTAATTCATAAATTATCTCATCAACAGAATAAAAATTGTGAAGAGAAGTTCTAGTATTTTCTTCAGAACCTAATTGACAATATATGCAGTTATAACTGCAAGTCTTATGAGGTATAACATCTATTCCCAAAGAATTGCCTAGTCTCTTTGACATAACAGGTCCGAATACTCTTTTGGTTTTAAGTTTTGATTTATTTTTATCTTGATTAAGAAGTAAAGGCTCTTTTGTTTGTTTGGCTGTATTATCATATCTCTCTTCATTAGCTTTATAAAATGCATTTATTACCTTATCAAGCATATCTCCCTCCAAACTAAATACGGATAAAGCAAATATCTCCGGCTCTTCATAATGAGTTTCTTTGTTATTTTTATACTCTTTTTTTACGGCTTTCTCTATAGATTTTATCTTTTCTTTTATCTCATCTTTTTCAAGCATATCAGTTTTATTTAGTACAATAATAGACTTTTTCTTTATTAATTCTTTACTGTACTGTTTTAATTCATTTCTTAACTTTTTATAAGTATCTGCTACATCTTCATCGGTTAAATCTATAACAAAACATAAAGCTCCTGTTCTTTCAATATGTCTTAAAAAAGTAAGACCAAGTCCAGCCCCTTCGCTTGCTCCTTCAATAATACCCGGTATATCAGCAATAACAAAACTTCTTTCATAATCTAAATAGCACACCCCCAAATTAGGAGTTAAGGTAGTAAAAGGATATGATGCGATTTTAGGATTGGCTCTTGTAAGTCTTGCAAGCAAACTAGATTTACCGGCATTAGGCATACCTACAAGCCCAATATCAGCAATTAATTTTACTTCAAGCCTTATATTGAGTTTTTCACCGTCCAAACCATGCTGTGCATAATCTGGTGCCTGATTCGTAGCGGTGGCATAAAATTTATTTCCTTTACCACCCTTGCCGCCTCTTGCAACAGTATAGCTCTGTCCATCTTCAAGCAGATCAGCCAATATATTATTTGTATCTTCATCGTAAATAACTGTGCCTATAGGAACCCTTATAACTACATCATCACCTCTTTTACCGTCGCTTAGCCTAGCTCTTCCGGGCTCTCCGTCTCTGGCTCTAAATCTCTTCCTGCTTTTTATTTTACCAAAACTGTTTATTCTAGCATCAACTCTTACTATAACATCGCCGCCGTCTCCTCCATTTCCTCCATCAGGACCTCCCATAGGTACATGTGCTTCTCTTCTGAAACTTACACTTCCCGCTCCTCCATGTCCTGCTTCTATATAAAAACTTACTACATCTATAAATTGATCCATTTTCTTATTACCTTGTATAGTTTAATTGTTATTTTATTTATAAGAATTATTTATTATATTATAAAAAAACATTTTAGCAATGCTAATAAATATATTATTTATTAACAAAAATAGAATGATGCTATATTTTGAAATATATAAAAATATTAATTATCTTAATTTGATTATAATATCAACTCTTCTGTTTTTTCTTCTTCCATCTGCTGTATCATTAGAAGCTATAGGATCATCATCGGCAAAACCCTTATAAGATAATTTATCATGTTCAAGATTAGGCAATATATAGTCAGCAACTGATTTTGCTCTTTTTTCAGATAATTCCTGATTATACTCTTTTCTTCCTGTATTATCAGTATGTCCCTCTACTATAATTTCTCTATCAGGATAAGTTTCTTTGATTGCTTTAATAATATTGTCTATAGTAGTTTTTGCTTCTGGTTTTAAAGTATAAGAATCAGTATCAAAAAGAATCTCACCAAGTCTTAATACTAAACCTTCAGGTACTGTATCTATAGTAACATTATCATCATTATAAAGATTATCTTCAAGTTTTTTTCTATTATAATCTTCTTCTTCTTTTGTTATTGTATCATAAATTTTGTATGTACTTATAATATTCATCTTATACTGCAAACTAGCATAAGACAATTCTTTTCCGTAACCAAATAATATCTGATATCTTTCCTGCTGAGATACAGGAATATTTTTTTCCATATCCCAAAGAAATGTACCGTAATTAAAGCCGTATATTCTTTCTGGATAACCTTTTCTTGAAAGTCCTGCCTGAAGTAAATCTTTATCAGTCATAATATGATATTGTATAACAGCATTTCTGCTTCCATCATCATTAGTCTCAACATTTGCAAATAAATAATCTGAAGATAATGCCATTGTTAAATTAGGAGCATTATTTACTTTAACAATTTCTATAGACTCTCTATTCCATGATTCAGTAAGTTTTATTTCATTATCAGGAAAAGTAGGTACATGTCTTACATTAGGCATAAAATAATTATATGGAACTTCAAATTTCCCATTAGTATGAATTATAAAATCGCTTGTATATTCTTCATCGAGATGAAAAACTTTATCTCCTTTCATCATTCTAAATATTTTAAATACTCCGCTTACTCTATATCCTCCCTTAGGAGCTATGGCAATAACAGTTAAATCAACAATATTTCTTTCTTTGTATGTGCTTGTTAATATACCATTTTCATAATATTCTACATCAGCGGTTTTAACTGATTCTATTCTTTTTCCTTTTTCTAAATTCCAATAGAATCTATGAGTTATTTCACAATTTAAAATATTAAAAATTAAAATAGAAAATATAAAAACAAATAAACTAACTCTTTTCATAAAATAAATATTCAATAAATTATTTTTTACTTTTAGCACTTTCTTTTCTTAATTCTTTTATTCTTCTCTTTTCCTCTTTAATTCTCTCTTTCTCTGCTTTGCGTTCTAATTTAAGTCTTTTTCTATCTACTTTAACAGTCTTAATCTTCTCTTTTTCTATATCCTCTTCAGTTTTTTCTGTTTTGAAAGAAATTACTAATTTATAAAGCTGCAAAAATATATATTGCAATTCTTTAATTCTTTTATCCATTGTCTCCATATTATGACTGCTGGTGCTAGACAAATTAGATACATTTTCTATTGAATTTACTAACTCTTTCATCTCATTTTCAGCTGTATTTACTACATTAACTACATCTTCCGCTAATTTATCTACACTAGAAATATTCTGACTTACCGCTGAACTCATCTGCATTTGTTTAAGAGAAAGTTCCTGTACATCTTCTGTAATATTATTCAAGTTGCTAATATTCATCAATATCTCTCGTCTTCCTATATCAAGTTCATCATTAGCACCTGATATTGTAGATATTAAATCAGCAAGAGTATTAGAGCCTTCCAAAATCTTTTCCATAGACTCAGAACTTTTAAATGCTAAAGATACTGTATGATCTATAGCCTGTGTTGTTTCTTCAATTATATCATTAATAATTTTAGAGTTCTCACCTGTATCTTCTGCCAATTTTCTAATCTTATCAGCTACAACCGTAAATCCTCGTCCATGCTCTCCAGCATGAGCAGCTTCTATAGCAGCATTCATTGCTAAAAGGTTTGTCTGTTCTGCTATATTATGTATTACCTGTGTAATATTGGTTATCTGTTTAGAATATTCTTTAATGCTTTGTATAGAATCTACTACTGACTCTCCTATATTACTTCCATCTTGTGCTTCTGTATATAGAATTTTAGCATAATCATTTGCTTTAGTTGCTCCATGGCTTACTGTTACAATATTAGCCATCATTTGCTGCACCGAACTGCTAGTCTTAGCTACCGCCTCTGACTGCTGCTTCATTTTATTATTAATATCATTAATATTATCTAATAATAACTGTACTGTTTCATTCACTGCTGTAAACCTAGTTCGCTGCATAAAACTTACTCTAGCAGCATTAGCCGAAGATTCTGCTATCTTATTAGAATTAGCTAATTCTGTTTCAAACTCTTTATAAATAGTATTAAAATCACTAATACTTATACTAATAGAAGCTCTCATGTTCTGAATATTTCCGGTTAAAGTATAAGCATTATTTTTAACACTTACTATAATATTTTTTACTTTATCTAAAAACTTATTAAAAGAATGCACTAATTCTCCTGTTTCATTATTACTAATAACAGGAAGTCTGATTGTTAAATCACCTTCACCTTCGCTTAGCCCTTCTGACACATTTTTAGCAAATACTAAAGTTTTTCTCAAAGAAAGTATTAAAGCTAATATTACTAATAAAAATGCAAATAGACCTATATATATTGCTATAGAAGCCTTTATTATGGTATTTCTGAATAATTGATTTTCATAAGCAATATTATGCTCCCACATATTTATAACATTTAAATTATTAAACAGAGCATATTTTACAGCAACTATGTTAGAATCTTTAAAAGAAATAACATTCAAATTTACTATACTGCTTCCATAGTTATCAGGCTGACTATTTTTTATTTCTATTCCAAAAGAACTTCCGCTTAAATATCTTTGAAGATTACCTATTAATGAAGGATTATTAGATGCTTTGATATTATATAGATCATCTGTTAAAAATATATTCAAATTTTTATTAATCTCATCATTTGAAAATACATCTAAATATACAGAACTTTTTATCTCCAAAGTGACAAATCCTACATTTCTATTGTTAAGTAGAATAGGATTATATATATAAAAAGTATCTGCATTAGGAGTTATATCTATCAAAAAATTAGTTTCTGAAGATAATTTAGAGGAATAATTAGCATCTAAATTTGGTCTTACATTTGTATTAATATTGGCTAAATTATTTATGTCGTATTCCCAATTTATAGATAAATTATTAATTCCATTAGTATTAATATTAATATTGACATTTTCAAGATCAACTAAATGTATATATATAGATGAAATATTATTATCATTAGCATATCTAGTGCTTAAATAAATAGATAATAAATCAGCATAATCATTTAAAGTATAATTATTTCTATATATCATATTCATGTATGCTATTATATTATCAGATATTGTAACATATTTTCCTATTGAATCTGAAATATTATTAATAAAGTCATTAGCATAACTTTTTTTCAATGTAATATCATATTCTCTGTCATAAATTATTTCAGATCTGTAATGCATACCATTAATTAAAGTAACTATAAATATTACTATAGCCATTGATACCGGCAAGAAATTATATATCATAGGAAGATAATATTCTCTTTTTCCTGTTTTTTTGTATAATGGTCTTACTAAGATATTAAAGATTATAGAAGCTACGGACATAGCCATACTAATTAAAAATACAACCATTATAAACCGTATATTAAATATTTCAAATAAAGTAATGCTTCCATCCAATATGTATATAGCGTACGAAATAATTGCTACTAAAATTACAGCAATACCAGATTTTATTACATATATTTTTCCTAAAGGTATGGATTTTCCTCTTTCCACCTTTAGACAATCAAAAAACATACTTACAGCTATAGATAAAGCTAAAAAGACTATAAATATATATATATACCCTCTTAATGAACTTGAAAGCTGATAAATTGTTTTCAATAAAACCGAATATGAACCAACTGAAACTGCAGCTACTATAAGAAATCCAATCGGTATATAAAATTTTAATCTTTTTTTTAATCTATCTTCATTTACTTGAAAAAGCATATTATACAACCTATAAAATATTTTTATACTATTAAACTTATCGGTATAATACTATTATTATTTAGAAATAATATCATTAATTAGACATAGTTTTAGCTTTAGAAACTGCCTCCTCTATAGAACCTACAAATCTAAATGCCTGATCAGGTAAATCATCATAATCTCCGTTACATATACCTTTAAAACTTCTTATAGTATCTTCTAGTTTTACATATCTTCCTTGAAGTCCTGTAAATTGCTCCCCTACAAAGAAAGGCTGACTCAAAAACTGTTCAATTTTTCTTGCCCTTGATACTATTAATTTATCATCTTCTGAAAGTTCATCTGCACCAAGTATAGCAATAATGTCCTGTAAATCTTTATATCTTTGTAATATATGCTGTACTTTTCTTGCTACATCATAATGTTCCTGACCTAATATGTTAGGATCCAATATTCTGCTTGTAGAAGCTAAAGGGTCTACTGCAGGATAAATACCTTTTTCACTAACCTCTCTTGATAATACAGTAGTAGCATCAAGGTGAGTAAATGCTGTAGCAGGTGCCGGATCTGTAAGGTCATCTGCAGGTACATAAACTGCCTGTATTGAAGTAATAGAGCCATTTTTAGTAGATGTTATTCTTTCCTGTAATGCTCCCATTTCTGTTGCCAAAGTAGGCTGATATCCAACTGCTGAAGGCATACGGCCAAGTAGTGCTGATACTTCACTTCCTGCCTGAGTAAATCTGAATATATTATCTATAAATAATAATACATCTAAACCTGCAGAATCTCTGAAATATTCAGCCATAGTCAAAGCTGATAAAGCAACTCTAAGTCTTGCTCCCGGAGGTTCATTCATCTGACCATAAACAAGACAAGTCTTATTAATAACGCCGGATTCTTTCATCTCTGACCATAGATCATTTCCTTCTCTAGTTCTCTCACCTACACCTGCAAACACAGAATAACCTCCATGCTCACTTGCTATATTATGTATAAGCTCCATTATGAGAACTGTTTTTCCTACACCTGCCCCTCCGAAAAGACCTGTTTTACCGCCTTTAATATAAGGGGCAAGCAAATCTATAACTTTAATACCTGTTTCAAATATTTCAAGTTTAGGCTCTAATGTCTCAAATTTAGGAGGCGAAGCATGTATAGACCTGTATTCTTTGGCAGCTATAGGTTCCCCTTTATCTACAGTCTGTCCCAATACATTAAATATCCTTCCTATAGTTTCTGTTCCAACCGGTACCATTATATGATTACCGGTATCAAATATATCATCTCCTCTTGATATACCATCTGTAGATTCTAAAGATATAGCTCTTACTCTCCCTCCGCCTAAATGCTGCTGTACTTCGCAAATTATATGTCTTTGAACACCTTCTATTTCTTTATCTATATAAAGGGCATTCAATATAGCTGGAAGATGTCCTTCTTCAAACTCAGCATCCAAGGTAGAACCTACAACCTGAATAACTTTTCCTCTTTTTCCTTCTACCATAAAACATTCCTTAATTTTTTTTTATATATTTTATATCTATTAATAACTTATTCAAGTACTTTAACCATTTCTTTATGAATTTTTTTATTACTTGCTATATATTGTTCTTTAGAAAATATATCATATTCTTCCATATTTATGTTGCTTACTGTGCCTCCTGCCCGTTTCAATATAATAGTACCGGCACATATATCCCAAGGTGAAAGTCCATACTCAAAAAATCCATCAGCTGCTCCCTCAGCAACCATGCATATATCAAGTGCTGCAGAACCATCTCTTCTTACAGCTAAGGAGCTTTTTACCATATTAGCAAAATCTACCATTCTATCATGAAGAAAATCATCATCAACATTAACATTATAATAAAATCCTGTTATTATAATGGATTCTATAAGTTTATTACTGCTGCTTACTTTTATAACTTTATTATTTTTATATGCTTTTGATTTTATATGAGCCTTATAAACTGTATTAGTCAAAGGGGCATATACTACACCTAATATAGGTATTCCCTTGTAAGCAAGCCCTATTGATACACAGTAAAAAGGATAACCATGTATAAAATTGCTTGTACCGTCTATAGGATCAACTATCCAAGTAAATTTTTTACTGTTATTATCTTTAGATTCTTCTCCATAAAAACCAAATTTAGGATAGCATTTTAATAAATATTCTTTTATCTTCTTTTCATTTTGTAAATCTACTTCAGTAAATAAATCAGTTTTACCTTTCTTTGAAACTTTTTTTGGACATCCGAAATATTTTAAAGAATATTTACCTGCTTTAATTGCTATACGCTCAGCATCTTTCAGACACTTATTTAATTTTGATTTAGGGAGATGCTTTATTTCATCCAATATGTTATCATACTCAGAAAAATTTGAATTTTTCTTTTTACTAGAAAAAACATTTCTAAAAATATCTACAATATTATCTAACATATTAACCTCCAATAAATTCTTTAATCTATTTTTTAGTTTCTGGTTCTCTAAAAAGCAAAAGAGAAGGATTATCTTTTATTTTTTCACTAAATACTCTTAAATTATCAACTATTTCATTAAAATTAGTATGTATCTGAGGATCTTTCATTATCGCTCCTATAGTACCTTTTCCTTTCTCCACATCATTTATAACATAAGATAAATCTCTGGCAATATTATTTACATAAGATAAAGTAGCACTTACATTTGATATAGAATCATTAATATTAGTTTGATTATCAACTATAACAGCTGATATCAAATTTATAGTTTGAGAAAGATTACTTACAACTGCTGATAATTCTTGGAAGTTTAAATCCTTACCTATATCTCCTATAGATCCTAATGTAGTTTCTATACTAAACGGCTCTACACCTTTTACTATTGTATTAGGTGCCATACTAGTCATACCGGTTGTGTTTATGGCAGGAGGAGATACCATTATATATTTTTCTCCAAGTCCTAAACCAACGGTTTGTATAGAGAATCTAGTCCCTACCGGAATTATAACATTTTTATCTGTAATAAATAAAGTTACTCTAATAGTACCATCAGGATTTATAGCTATTTTTTCGATAAAGCCTATTTGAATTCCGCCGCCTCTATATGAAACCTTACCATTTTCCTGTAAATCACCTATAAAAACATAATCTACATATAGCCTATATCCATCACCCTTAAGTTTTATCTTGCCCAATAATATTATAGCTCCTACAAATATAATAAATGTAGCAATAAAAAATACACCTAATTTAATTTTATTTTTCATAATTTTCCTATCCTAAAATTATATTTTATTTATATAGAAATATATTAATCCTTTGGTCTAATACTCTCTATATCCTCTCCTTTTTTTGCTATACTGCTCATAAAGAAAAATTTCAAATGAGGATTATCTGTCTCATGCAAATGATCCGGATCTCCTCCCTCTATAATTTGTCCTTTATAGAGCATAACAACTCTATCAGACATTCTGAATACACTAGTCATATCATGCGTAATAACTATACTAGTAACATTAAGAATAGACTGCATCTTTACTATTAAATCATCTATAACCCTAGACATAACCGGATCTAAACCTGTTGTAGGTTCATCATAAAGCAGTATTTCAGGATCCATTGCTATAGCCCTAGCCAATCCTACACGTTTTTTCATTCCTCCGGAAAGTTCTGAAGGCATTTTATGTTCTATATTAGGCATTCCAACCATTTCAAGAACTTCTGCAACTTTTACCCTTATTCTTTCTTCAGGAATATCTTTCTTTATTCTTCTAAGTCCGAAACTAACATTTTCATACACATTTAATGAATCAAATAAAGCAGCCCCTTGAAATACCATAGCAAATTTTTTTCTTACTTCTGTAAGTTCATTATCAGAAATTTTATTAATATCCTGTCCGTCTACTAATATAGTACCGCTGTCCGGCTGAAGCAATCCCATTAAATGCTTTATAAGAACGCTTTTACCGCATCCGGAATTTCCTATAACCGATAAGGTTTCACCTCTGTTAACTTTAAGATTAACACCATTAAGAACCTTCTGAGTACCGAAGCTCTTATGTACATCCTTTAATTCTATTATATCACCCATATTATAAAGTTACCCTCAAAATTTTTATAATACCATCTGTTTTAATAAAATAATTTCCCAAACTAGCAGGAATCAAAACTGTTTTTCCGATATTAAGTTTAATAATATTATTTGGAATATCAGATTCTATAGAACCATTTCCTTCAATAACGATAATTAATTCAAAACTTTCTTTGCTGGTTTTTGAAGAATAATCTCCATTTATAATATATTCTTCTGCTGTAAAATAATCATTAGAAAATACTATATTAATTTCCAATTTTTCATTTTTTAAACGATTTTTTTTATCAGATTTCAAATCGAAAGCATTAATATCTTTTATAACATTAAATGAATCTTCTATATGAAGTTCTCTAAATTTTCCGTTCTTATCAACTCTATTCCAATCATAAAGCCTATATGTTACATCACTAGGTGTTTGTATCTCCGCTATAACAACATTACCAAGTATGGCATGTATACAGCCGCTAGGTATATAAAAAGCATCTCCTTTTTTTATATCAAAATAATTGAACATACCCTCTATATTTTCATTATTATTAAAAGATTTTATTAAATCTTCTTTTGAAATATTTTCTTTAAGTCCAATAAGAAGCTTGGCATCGCCGTAAGTTTCCATAACATACCACATTTCATTTTTACCATGTTTATTATGTCTTTTATTGGCATATTCTTCATCTGGGTGAACTTGTATTGATAATTTGTCTTTTGCATCAATTAATTTTATAAGTAATGGGAAATAATTATCCTTACACTTTGTTCCCAAAAGTTCAAATCTGTATTCTTTTACCAAATAAGATAGAGTTTTTCCTTTTAACTCTCCATTGGATACAATATTATTGTCATTAGGCAAATCACAAATTTCCCAACTTTCGCCTATAGTCTTATTTTTATCAAATGGTTTTGAATATACAGAAGCAAGATAATTACCGCCCCAAATAACTTCTTTTTCTATTTCTTTAAATTCTAATAAATACATAGTTCAATTATATAAGATAAAATAAATAATTCAACACATTATAATCTAAAATATTTTTTTATCAAACTATTAGTTATAATTTTTAATTTGTTATAAAAAAGCAAATCATCACATAAATAATTTACTCTTATTAAAACATTATTAAATTTATAGATATATTTCACAAAATCTGTATAAAATACATATACATTTTTAGTAAAGATAATTCTACAAAATTAATTAATCTGCAATTTTTTATATATATTATTATATAATAAAAAATTTTACAAGTTTTTTATAAATCTTACTAAAACATATAATTTATAAAAAGTTTGTAAAATTAATGAATAAATAATTAACTTGACAATAGTATTATATTAAATTATAATCTTACAAAGATAATTATTTTAAATAAAAGAGGTTTTTTATCTATGTCAAAAGAATCATATAAAGATAGAATGGAAAAAGCGGTTTCAAGTTTACAAAATGATTTAAAAGGTATAAGAACAGGAAGAGCTAACGCTTCTATATTGGACGGAGTAAAAGTAGAGGCTTATGGAAGCAGTATGCCACTAAAACAAGTAGGAAATGTTTCTACCCCAGATTCAAGAACTATTATGATACAGCCATTCGATAAAGGTTTAGTAAGCGACATAGAAAAAGCTATATTAAAAGCCGATTTAGGTTTTAATCCTTTCAATGACGGCGGAAATATAAGAATAGTAGTGCCGGAACTTACTAAAGAAAGAAGAGAAGAGCTTAAGAAAGGGGTAAGACATAGAGGTGAAGAAGCTAAAATAGCTGTACGAAATATAAGAAGAGATGAAAATGATAAAATAAAAAAAGAATTAAAAGATAAAACTATTACTGAAGATGAATCAAAATCTCAGGAGAAGAAAATACAGAATGATACAGATTCATATATAAAAAAAATAGATGAAATGATTACTACAAAAGAAAAAGAATTAGATACTATATGATTACTGATGAGCCGAATATACCTGTACATGTGGCTATAATCATGGATGGCAATGGGAGATGGGCTAAATCTCATCATAAAAGCAGAAGTTTTGGACATAGAGCTGGAAGCGAAAATGTAATTAATATAGTAGAAGCATGCTGTGAATTAAATATAAAATATTTAACTTTATATGCGTTCTCCACAGAAAATTGGAAAAGACCTGAGGAAGAAAAAAAAGCATTATTTAAATTATTAAAAGAATTCTACAAAAAAGAAATTAAAAGACTTATTTCAAACAATATTTTAGTAAAACATATAGGCGATATTACAGCATTTCCAAAAGATACTATAGAAACAATAGAAGAAACAGAAAAAGAAACTCTTGAAAAATGTAAAAATCCAATACTAACTGTTATATTAGCTTTAAATTACGGCTTCAGAGATGAATTAAAAAATGCTTTAAAAAATATATGCTATGATGCTAAAAATAATAAAATAGACATAGAAAATATTGATGAAAACTTTATTCAAAATTACCTGTATACAAAAGAAATACCCGATCCGGATCTTTTGATAAGAACTTCAGGAGAATACAGATTAAGTAATTTTTTAATGTATCAGGCATCATATAGCGAATTATACTTTACAGATATATTATGGCCGGACTTTTCTAAAGAATATTTCAAAAAGGCTATAGAAGAATACTCAAATAGAAATAGAAGATATGGAGGTCTATAAAAATTATGAAGAAAAGACTTATATCTGTATGTTTAACATTGCCATTATTTCTTATTATAATGTTTTATGATAAAGTTATATATTTATTTCATTTGGCTATATTATCTATATCTATTTTAAGTGCATCAGAAATATTCTACATGGCTAAAGTTCATAGGCAAAAAAATTTGAGAACTGTAATAACAACTATGATAGCTATGGTATTAGGTTATATTATAACTATATGCGATGTAAATGTATTTAAAGGCGATTTCTCCAATCTTTACAAAATAGTAGAAACTAAACATCCTTCTATGGATTTATCATTGGTAATGGTTTTTGCTTTGATAGCTACACTATTTATCATTAATATGTTTAAAGTTCATGTATCCACATTTGAAGAAAAAGGAAGGGCTATATTAACTGCTGTTTTCTGCTTTATATATGTTGGCTTAGGAGTATGGCATATATCACTTATGCGTTTTATGCCTAGCGGAAAATATTATATAGTATTCATTTTATTATGTGCTTGGTTCAGCGATACAGGAGGATATATTGTAGGAAGAAAATTTGGAAAGCACAAATTATCAAATAGTGCTTCTCCAAATAAAAGTTATGAAGGCTTACTCGGTATGTTTATATTTACTATACCGCTTTCAATACTATATTATTTCTTATATTCAAAAGGATATTTATCTTTTTTACTTGGAAAAAATATGCCTAATTTCTCTTTTCTCCAATTAATGTTATTAACTGTAATATTCACATTTACAGGCTTTTTAGGTGATATGGGTGAAAGTTTAATAAAAAGAATGTATGACACTAAAGACTCAAGTAAGTTATTTCCAGGACATGGAGGAGTATTCGACATATTCGATAGTGTAATACTTACTGCCCCAATATCATACTATGTATTTCTATTAATACAATAAATAAGAATGAATCAGAATTAATACAGATATACAATTCACTAAATATTGTGTAATTTTATAATAAATAAAAAAGGATTCAACTTTCAATAGTTAAATCCTTTTTATTCATACTTATATATTAATTAATATTAAGCACTATAAACTATATCTCCGTCAATTATAGTTTTTAATATCTTAATATCTTTTATTTCTTTCGTGTCAACCTCAAATATATCCCTATCTAGAACAACAAAGTCAGCTAATTTATCTTCTTCAATGCTACCTTTAATATTATCTTCAGAAGACATATAAGCACTTCCCATAGTATATAAATAAACCGCATCTTTTACTGTAATTTTTTCCTGAGGCATCCATCCATTTTCAGGCCAGCCATTTAAATCCTCTCTATTAACAGCACAATGTATGCCTTCCATAACACTAATATCATCTACAGGTCCTGATGATCCGAATCCAATATGTACTCCCATATCTTTAGCAGTTTTATAAGCATAACAAGTAGAAGATTTTTCTTTACCCACCCTATTTTCAACAATATGCATATCATAATGAAGGAATATAGGCTGATAATATATACCCACATTCAATTCCTTCATTCTTTCAAATAATTGTTTATCTGTTATTTGAGCATATACCAAACCATTTCTTCTATATTTAAAATCTTTGGTATCTTTTATTTTTTCTATTGAATTTAATGCCATATCAATAGCACCATCTCCCGTAGCCTGTATAGCCAAAGAATAGTCCAAGCTATTAGCATATTCTACTAATTCATCAAGTTCTTCCTGTTTATACTGTGTAACACCTCTGAAACCTTTAGCATCATTATAATCATCTCTTAAAAATGCAGTCCTTGAACCTATACCGCCGTCTATAATAAGTTTTATACGAGCCACTTTGAATCTTTCATCATTAATATATTGATAATAATAATATTCTCTAAAATCATCTATATCTTTTTTATTGATAAACTGTGCCTGCTCGCATACTCTGATTTTTAATTTTTTCTCTCTATGAAGTTTTTGATAAGCATCTATAATCTTTCTATAATCAAAATCAGGTAAACTTCTCAAATCATCTGTCTGCACAGAAGTTATACCCATTTTAAAAAATTCTTCCTGAGTATCTAATATTATTGATTTTAAAGTATCTATTTCTAATGACTTAATTTTTGATAAAATTAATATCATATCTTTAGAACTTATAAGTCCGTTTTCAAAATCTATACTGTCAGATTTCATTTTTTCAGTAATACCGCAAATTTCAAGTGCCTTACTATTTGCAACTATCATTTCACCGCATACCCTTCTAAAGGCTACAGGAAATTCACTAGATATGCTGTCTAAATCATTCTTATTAAGCATTCTTTTCTCTTCAAAATAATCCTGATTCCAACCCCAACCTATAATCCAGCCTTCATATTTTTCAGCATTTTTAGCTAATTCAATAACTTCTCTTATAGACTCACATTTACTCAAATTAAGCATAGTATTAAAACGGGCAAAACCTACAAAATTAACACAGCTGTCATTAAATCCCGGTATAACAGTTCTGCCTTCTAAATCAATAATATCTTCAGCATCTGCATATTTTTTTAATACTTCTTCATTAGTGCCCGCAAATGATATTCTGCCGTTTTCAACAGCTAAAGCCTCATAAATACTGTCATTTTTATCCATAGAGTATATTTTGGCATTCTTAAAAATTCTCATTTATCTTCCTCCATTCATTTAATTTATAAATACTCTTTTTATTTACAATACAGCCTTTATATTATCTATCTCTTCATTAGTTAAAAGCCATTCATTTTCCGTTTCTTCTATCAATTTTTTTACTTCTAATAATCTCTTACTTTTATCATCATCATAACTAGAAGCAGTTTCAAAAAATTTTAATATATCCGCCTCTTCTTTTTTATAATCTTCTATCTGCTTCTCATATTTTTTAAGCATAGATTCACATTTAGAAAGTTTATTTCTCATCTTTTTTCTTTCTTCATAATTGTTAGCATTTTTATCATCGCTATTTTCTTTAACATTACTTTTATTTTGATACTCTAATTCTTTTTCTTCTTCCTCTAAAGCTTCCAGCCTTACTCTATAAACATAAGCTTCATAATCGCCTGAATAAAGAGAAAGTTTTTTATCTTTAACTTCTATAATTGTATCAGCAAGCAAACTAGCAAAAGTTCTGTCATGCGAAGTAAAAAATATTGTTCCGCCATAATCTCTTAAAGAAGAAGCAAGTGCCTCAACAGTTTCAAAATCTAAATGGTTAGTAGGCTCATCCAATATAAGCACATCAGCACATTGTGTAATAGCAGCAAGAAGTGAAAGCCTAGCCATCTCTCCTCCGCTTAAAACTTTTACATCTTTATTAACATCATCTCCTGAAAATAAAAAACTTCCCAAAAGAGTTAAAAGTTCCTGAGTCAATAATCCTTGTTTGGCATTCTTCTTTAGATAAGATAATACTGTATCATTTGAAGTTACATTTTTATATGTATCCTCTCCGAAATATGCTATCTTTATACCATAAGAATAATTATAAGTACCGGATACAGGATCAAGTCTGCCTGCTATGGTTCTTAAAAAAGTAGTTTTACCTTCTCCGTTTTGTCCTAGAACAGCTACTCTGCTTCCTCTAGGTATTTCTATTCTTCCGCTTTCAGCAACTATTTTTTCTCCGTATCCTACAGCCAAATCATCAGATATAAGAGCAAAACCTTTTTTCTCTGGAACTTCCGGAAGTTTTATCCTAACATTTTTTGCAGGGTGAGTAATTTCTATAGTTTTTAATTTTTCTATCTGCTTTATGCGAGACTGTACAGCTTTTGCTTTCGTAGCTTTATATCTGAATCTTTCAACAAATCTTTCTAAATGTGCTTTTCTCTCCTCTATATTTTTATTATACTTTTTTATTGTATACTCTTTTTCCTCTTTATATTCAAAATAGTCTTCTATATTACCTGGAAAATAAGTTATTTTTCCATTCTCCATTTCTATAGTTTTTTCGCATGTTGTTTTAAGAAATTCTCTATCATGCGAAACTATTAAAAAACCTCCGTTATAATCTGTTAAAAAATTTTCCAAATCTATCAATGTATTTAAATCCAAGAAGTTTGAAGGTTCATCTAGTATTAAAAAATTAGGCTCATAAAGCATCATCTCAGCAAGTTTTACACGCATTCTATATCCGCTTGATAAACTTCCCAAATTATTATTAACTTTTATATGATCTATTCCAAATCTGCTGGCTATTTTAGAGCATTTCCAAGATTCTTTTGATGTAACTCTTGTAAGATAATCTATTACCTTCTCATTATCGTCAAAATCTCCCTGCTGACGAAGATATCCTATTTTTACATCATCAGAAAATATTATCTCTCCGTCATCAGCTTCTTCAAGCCCCATAAGGATTTTTAAAAGAGTAGTTTTGCCTGCTCCGTTTCTTCCTATCATGCCTATTTTGGATTTCTCTTCTATAAGCAAATTGACATTATCAAGCAGAACTTTATGAACAAATCTTTTAGATATGTTAACTATATTTATAATACTTTTGGCCATATTTCATTTTAAATTAAATATTTTTATTTATTATTAAGCATTAATTTTATAATAATTTTAAAAAATATTCAAATATAAAAATGAAATAATTATATTAATTATTCTTTTGAAATTTCTATAAGTTTATATACCAAACTCTTGAAATATTTTCCCCTCTCTTCATAATTTTTAAACATATCAAAACTTGCACATCCCGGAGAAAGTAAAACAGTATCTCCATTTATTGATATTGCTGAAGCATAATAAAAAGCATCTGTAAAATCTTTTATAATGATCTTATTCTCAAAATGTATCATCTCATTAAGAGCTTCTGCAGCCTCTCCTATAAGTATTAATTTTTTTACTCTGCTTTCTATGATATTATTTAAAGAAGTAAAATCTATATTCTTATTTCTGCCGCCCATTATAAGAATAATATCTTTATCAAAAGATTTTAAAGCACTCATTACAGAATTCATTGATGTGGCTTTTGAATCATTTATATATTTTACCCCATTTATCTCAGCAACTAATTCAACTCTATGTTCTATGCCTTTGAAATTATTTACAATTTTTTCTATTATATCGAGCGGTATATTATCTTTTAAACATATTAAAACCGCTGCCAATATATTTGCTATATTATGTTTACCTATTAATTTTCTGCTTGCTATAGAAAATAATTTTTCATTCTCATAATATATATAGTCATCTTCTTCATTATAATAAATAGTTGCAAATTTGCTTTTTAATGAAAAAGTTAAAAGTTTCATCTTGCAGTTATTATGAAGTTCATTATACCAAATATTAGTATAAATATTATCATAATTTAGTATGAGAAAATCATTTTTATTTTGATTAATAGCTATTTTCTTTTTTGTATTAAAATAATCATCTATATCTTTGTACCTGTCAAGATGATCTTCGGCAATATTCAATACAGCAGCTATATGAGCATGAAATTTTTCAACTGTCTCTAATTGAAAACTAGAAAGCTCCAATACAATATCTTCTTCTGGTTCTATAGTTTCAATCTCTTTTGAAAAAGTATTTCCGACATTACCTACAAGTCTTGCCTTTTTATATGAACTTATTATTTTATGAACAAGCGTAACAGTAGTAGTTTTTCCATCAGTACCTGTTACTGCAATATAATTTCTATTAGGAAGAAAATTATATGCAAACTCAATTTCACCAATTATTTTTATTTTTCTTCTTTTAGCTTCTTTTACTATCTCTATAGTATGCGGAATACCCGGGGAAATTATTATAAGAGTTATACCATCTAAAATAGATATTTCCTGATTTCCAAAAAATAATTTAATATTTTTATCTTTTAATTCTTCTATACTCTCTTTAAGTTCTTCTTCTGTTTTACTATCACTTAAGGCATATTTAATATTAGCATCAAAATTGATATTAATATCATATAATATGTTAGCTATACTTACTCCGCTTCTTACAGTAGCACCCAATATCAAAATATTTTGTTTTTTTAAGACTTTTATATATGTTTTATTCAAATCGAGAATCATTTTAACACACCAAATAATTATTTTTTATATATAGTTTATTATAACAAAATAACGATAAATTTAAATAATATATTTTTAAATTTGGGGTATATATATTTCAGCACGAGAATATAATACAGCTTTTCCTGATAATTTGACACGATTTCCATTAAGGCTGCAATATAATACACCACCTCTTTTAGAAGCTTGAAATGCTAAGATATCTTTTTTACATAACTTATATGCCCATAAAGGAACAACATGACAATGTCCTGAACCGCAAACAGGATCTTCATAAACATTCAATTTAGGAGCAAAACTTCTTGTAACACAATCATATTCAGAACCTTTAGAAGTTATATGTAATAAAAGTCCCTGAAGATTTTTTACCTTTTCGATATTAATATTTGCCTCAAAAACTTGATTTTCATTTTCAAGCACACATAATAAATCTCTGCCGATATATGCTTCTAAAGGTTTAAATCCGATAGCATGTTCCATTTCATCTGTAACATCTATTTTTGTTAATTCATAAGCTGGAAAGTCCATTTCATATAAATCATTATTTTTAATAACATTTAAGACTCCGCTTTTAGTTTTGAAAGATATATTATTTAACTTATTATCAACTATATTCATTAGTATATATGCTGATGCCAAAGTTGCATGTCCGCATAAATCTATTTCGCCGCCCGGAGTAAACCATCTAAGTTCATAATAATTATTATTTTCTAATACAAATGCAGTTTCAGAAAGATTATTCTCTTTTGCAATATTAAGCATCATATCATCTGAAAGCCATTTATTTAATAAACAAATAGCGGCTGGATTTCCTCTAAAGACTTTATCAGTAAATGCATCCGTAATATATTGTTTAAATGAATAATTATTCATTCTATACCCCGCAAAAATTATTTTTATAAGGAATAATTATAACAAAATAATGATAAATTTAAATAATTCATTTTTTATTATATCAAAATTAATGTTTACATAATAAATCTATATATTAATTTCTTTTATAGTATCATTTTCAATATAATATATAATCCCAAACATATCATTAAAAAAGCAATTATTATTATTTATAACTGCAATATTTTTTAATGTATTATTTTTTATATTATAGCTATTAACATTTATACAATATTCATTAAAATCCAAAGCTATTAAATTATCCTTATAAAAATATAACTTACCATGCACTTCATTATTTTCATCTAAACTAAATAAATTAATATTAATAGATTTATAACTTTCTAAATATCTATACTCATCACTATTATCTATTTTTATATCATCTATATTGTAAAATCTTAATTGATTATAAACAAAATCTTCATCATTAAAATTTGTATTATCACAAGCCAAAACAAATCTTTTATTATCTATAAAAGTTAAAGGTCTGTCCCAATTATAACCGCTTATATATTTATTAACAACATCTGTGTGGCATTTCTCATATACCCTTAAAAACTCTTCAATATTAAAATATCTTATACAGTCAATAGGATTCCATACCCACCCATTAGAAAGAAAATGTTTATAATCTTTTGATACTAATAAATTGCTGTGAAAATAATCTATACCAAACTCTTTTTCATCTCTGTTTATATCAGTTATAATCTCTTTAGTTTTTAAATTTATTATATTAAGAGTATTCCATTTAGTTTGAGTGATAAGATGTATTTCATCATTAATAATACAAAATTCATTAGAATAGCTTGAATATTTAGAACAGTAATCCTCTCTTTGTAAATTAATAATATCCAATGTTTCTATATTTACAACAGCAGAGTTTAATCCTTTCTCCTCAGTTATACATATATAAGGGTACATTAATTTTAAAACTGTAACTTCTTCTTTTGAATTTATATTTTCTATTTTTTTTAACTCTTTATATGAATTATCTTTTTTATTGTACTTTATTAATTTTAAATCATCAGTAAATAAGAAATATTCTTCTAAGTTTTTATCATTTAAAACAGCATTCTCCATCATAGTATTTATAATAAAATAAAAACGAAAAATATCAATAATAGTCTATACACCCCGCCCGCCCACCCCAAATTTTTATTATTAGATTAGCATTGTTATTTATAAGCCTCTTATTATTGTTTTGTGCTATTAATTTATTATTGCTTTTAGAAGCCATGTTTATACCTTTTTATAAATTAAAGACTTATTTTTAGTCTTTATTTATATAAAAAGAATATAAACTTTTATAACTCCTAATTTAATTTTATTACTATATCACAAAGTAAAGCAGCAATATTTGATAAAAAGAAACAAAGTAAATAGAAAGCCTTAGCTATATCATTTTTTGATGTTATACTAATAAAAATACATATAACACTAAATATTCCAAAACTTATAGAACCTATTTGATAAACCATCATTTTATAACCTTATTCAATATATTTTCTACTGCCTGCATATAAAAACCTAAATTATGATGACACTCCAATCTCTCATTATTTATAGTTAAAAATAATTCATTTTTCTTTTTTACTTTTTTATAACTAACATTAATATTTTTGTATTTATATTTTAATTATCAAAGTACAGTTTCCAATTATGACTTTTCTAACCATAAAATCTCCTAAATTATTTTTTTCTTATGACAAAAATGTAGAGTTGCCGCATTCATATATTTATAAAATATTATATTACTTATTATTAGTGTAGGTTTTTAACTAAAATATAGGATTAGGAGTATAAATGCCTGATAAAGCTAAAAAAGCCCCAAAAAACGCCAAAAATAAGCCCAAAAAAGCCGTTATAATACCAAATCCGCCAGAATATTTTAGTGGGTATTCTCTAAAAAAATGGGAAGAACTTGCACCTATTTTTGCTGAAAAAAATATGCTCGGACCTGCTGATTTATCTGCTTTTGAACTTTTATGTCTGCATTACGGCGATGCTATGGATCTTTATCAAGCTATGATTAATGAAGGAGGTTCTATAGCTGGATATTTAGAAGGGAAAAACTCTCAGACTATGGGCGAATATTTAGCTTATCATAAAGCTATAACAGCATATCATAAAATGCTTACTGAGTTTGGTTTAACTCCTGCTTCAAAAAAGAAAGTTATTATTCCTGAAACTATAGAAGAGAATGATCCGCTTGAAAAAATGATAAATGGTTAAATATAAATGTATACCTATGAAGAATATATCAATAAAGTTATAAATAAAGAATTACCAGTCTGTCAAGCTGAAGCTAAWAATTAATACTATCTTTTTTTTCTGATTTGTATTATATTGTTTCATAGGTATTCCTTTTTTATTTGTAGTAATTTAAATTATAAGGAATACCTTCTTTTTTTAAACTAAAAGTGTGCAATATCTATGGCTCTTAAACAAATATTCATAAAATTATATATTGGCTTAAAAGAGTTATTATTTTTTTATTTTCAAAGTAAACTAAAAAAAATATTAATTTATTTTTTATAATCAAATAATTAATTGAAAGCAGAAATTGATTGTCTAATAAAATCTTTATTAAAACTAAGTCTTGCAATGACAATAGAGACTTTATACTATAAGAAATAGAATATATTTTATAGTATATTAATGAGTTTTGAGTTTTGAGTTTCTGTTCCATAATGATAATATTATATTTTATTTACCTCAATTTGTTAATACAATAATAACTATACTATATAATGAAACTGCATTATTAATTTTTATAGAAATTATATTTTATAATTTTTTAAACTAAATCAAACATATCTATATTACAATCATATCTTAAATATAAAACTTCATAATTTAAAAATATTTGTGATAAAATGAAATAAATAGTATAATATACAATGATACTATATAGTCGGAGTTATCATGGATTTTACTATACCCTATGAAAATGAAATTGATGAAAAAGATAAAACTATAATACAAGAATATATACTTAACAATATAAAGGATTATGAAAATAATTCAACTAAATTAACAGAACTTATTATAGAAGCTGTATCATCTTTAAGTGCAGGAAAATCCAGAACTGAGTATCTAGCTAAGCAAGGTTTTTTACAGAATATAATTAACTCTATAACAGGACAAAACAGAAAAATAAGAGGCGAAATAGATTATAATTATGCTGTAGTAAAAAATGCCTCATTAAAAATGATAGAATATTTAGCTAATCAAAATAAAATTACCTATGAAGGGCTTATATATTTAAATAATAAATTAAACAATATAGAAAAAAATATTGAAGAAGAATTAATCGCAATATGCAATAATGTAAGAGAATCATTTAATCTAATACTTAATAAAATTAATAAAGAATCAAACAGAATAGATTCATTAGAAAAAAAAGTTCAATTATTAGAGTTTAAAGCTGCATCCAATATTCTTGAATTTGATAATATAAAATATATTGATATGGATAATATAGAAAAGATTATATGTTTAAGCAATGACCTATTTACAAAAATATCAAATGTAAATAATGCAGGCAATAATATACCAAAAGAAAATATTTATATGATAAAATCTATATTATTTGATTTTAATATTGATATGAATCAAAAAATAAAAGTAAATGATATATACTGTAAATTAATAGAAAAACCTAATTTTATAAACAAACTTTTTTTAAATACACACAGCAATATCAATACTTATGAATATATTACACCTATATTAAGCGGAATAAAAAAGATAGAAAAATTAGATAAAGAAGAAAACTATATAATAAATACCATAATAAAAATTAATCCTAACATAAATGTAAAAGATATAAAAATTGATTTAATAAATGAATATGGAATAAACATATCTAATTTTGATTATAATTCTGAA
The DNA here is from genome assembly GCF_001746205.1 of Brachyspira hampsonii. Classification (NCBI taxonomy): domain Bacteria; kingdom Pseudomonadati; phylum Spirochaetota; class Spirochaetia; order Brachyspirales; family Brachyspiraceae; genus Brachyspira; species Brachyspira hampsonii. The sequence continues at coordinate 52,040 of NZ_MDCO01000015.1, read as the reverse complement.
ATTACAAATTATGATATTATTGTGCTTATTATAAATGAGCTTAAAATGATATCCAAAAATTTTAATACTCCAATAAAATATTCAGACGAAAAGAAATCTATAGAATCAGCTAATAAATATTTTGAACAAAAAAAATATAAAAAGGCAATGATTCAATGCGATTTAATATTATCAAAAGATAAAAATAATAAAGAAGCACATCATATAAAAATAGAAAGTTTATACCAGCTTCTAATTAAAGAGGTAAAAAATTTTGAATCGCCTTTATGCTATAAAGAAATAGCTAAAATATATTTAATTAAAAGAGATTATGAAAACACATTAAAATACTTAAATAAATATTTTGATTCATACTCATCAAATAAGGAAATATTTAAATACAAAGAGAAGCTTCAATTTCAATATAAAAAAATAATGGAATATGAAGAGAAAACTAATAAGAAGCTTGAAAAAATTACAGATAAGAATAAGAGAGATTATTTAGAATTTATAAATGACTTTTGGGGAGTGTATTTAAATAAAATTTAATTTTCATATTTGGAGATTTTATGAAAAAATTAGGTTTAGTTTTAGGCGGCGGCGGCGGACTTGGAAGCTATCAAATAGGAGTATGGAAAGCTTTAAGAGAATATGAAGTTGATAAAATGATTAAAGCAATATCCGGTACTTCTGTAGGTGTTCTTAATGCCTGTTTAATAGCACAAAATAATTATGATATAGCAGAATATATTTGGACTAATGAAATAGAAGATAAAATACTTTCAAAAAAGAAAATGAATACAGAGAACAATTATATATCTTCAAATGGTATATTCAGCAGAAAAGGCTTAATAGAAATAATAGAAAAATATTTAAATATTGATATTATCATAAATTATGAATATCCAATATATGCTACAGCGGTAAATTTAAAAAACATTGATGCTGAATATTTTAAATTAAATAATAAATCAGCAAAAGAAATAAAAGAAATAATGATGGCTACAAGTGCAATACCTGTTATATTCGGAAGGCAGACGATAGAAGGAGTTGATTATATAGATGGAGGAGTTGAGATATTAAAAGGAAATAATCTTCCATTAAAGCCTCTCTATTATGAAGAAAAATGCGATGAAATAATAGCTATTAATTTATATAAAGAAAGCACCAGAGAAAAATTCAATGACTGCAAAGTTTATGAAATAGTACCGAGCCATGATATAGGAAACTTCTTTAACGGTGCTATGGATTTCTCGCTGGAAGGAGCTAAAATTCGTATTCAAGAAGGCTATAATGATGCCAAAAATATGCTTAGAGAAATATTTAAAATGGGAAAAATACAATTAGATAATTTAGAAAATAATAACATGCTTTATATGTACGAAAATGAAAATGAAGCAGAAAGAAAGAAAATCAAAAATAAATTAAACAAAGCAATAGATAGTTTAAAATTAAATGATGATAATTAATAATTAAATGATATTTTTTATATACTATTTACTATTTTTGTATATTAAAGTATACTAGTACAGTTTTAAAAATTATTTTATTCATTTTTAATTTAATTATAGAGAGGTTGTATACATGTTGGATAATAATAAGAAAAGTATTGGAAATAATAGTTTAATATTTAAATTTTTAATACCATATATGGCTGCTTTATTTATAATTTGTACAGCTATATATATTTTATATTTTCCGCAGTATAAAATAAGATTTATCAATTCCAATCAATATAATGCATCTAGTATTTCATCTGAAATAGAAAATAATATTTCTTACTTATACGGAAAAATAAATATATTTTGTTCTTATTTGGAAAAAGAAACAAACCGTGATAACTTATTAAATGTATTCAAAAATATCATCAAAAATGAACCTAATTTAGTAAATATATTTTATGCTGATACAATACCCTACAAAGACGGAGGAACAGTATTAAATACAACTGGGACATTACCAAGCAACTATGATCAAACATCAAGAGAATGGTATAAGAATGCCATAGCTTCAAAGGAAATAGTCATATCAGAACCTTATATAGATATTGTTACTAAATCTATCATAGTAACTTTTTCAAAAACTATATATGTGAATGGACAGCTTTCTGGTGTAGTAAGAATAGATGTTGATTTTTCTAAAATTATATCTTCTGCATTAGAGGAAGCAAAAAAATACAGTTATAATATAAGTATTATTAACAAAGAAGGATTGTACATATATAGTGAAAATCAAAATTCTATATTAAAAGAAAATATATTTAATAATCAAGAAATATCATCTCATAAAAATGATATTATGAACAACAATAATTATGCATGGATAGATAAAGAATTATCATATATATCTTCAAAAATAAGAAACACTAATTGGCATATAATTCTTAGTATAGAAAATAAAGAACTAAATTTATCATTATTAAAATTACTTATACTTATAATATCTGTATTTATATTATTATCCGCCATAGAGGCAGTATTAGTAATAGTTATAGCAAAACCTATATCAAATACTTTAGACAATACTATTTCAATAATAAAATCTATGTCCAAAGGTAATTTTAATACACATTTTGATGAAAAAGAATTAAATAAAAAAGATCAAACAGGCGATGTAATAAGGGCTCTTAATGATATGCAAAATAAACTAGGCGATATTATTTATAGCATGAAAGATAATATAAATGGAATTAATAGTTCCGTTAATATTATAACAAACGGCAATATAGACTTATCTGACCGGTCTGTATCACAGGCAAGCTCTTTAGAAGAGTTAACAAGGTCAATAGAATTTGTATTTTCATCATTAAAAGACACTGCTGAAAATGCAGGAAATGCCAAAAATATGAGTGAAAAAGTATCAAATGCTACAAGAAACGGAGTTAATGCTATAAATGCCACATCAGAAAATATGGCACTAATATCCGAAGCTAGTAAAAAGATTTCAGACATTACAAAAATAATAGAATCTATAGCTTTCCAAACTAATATATTGGCTTTAAATGCCTCTGTTGAAGCTGCTAGAGCTGGAGATCAAGGAAAAGGTTTTGCTGTTGTTGCAAGCGAAGTTAGAAACCTTGCTATTAATGTTGGAAATGCTGCTAAGGATATAACAGCAATAGCTAATGAAACCGTTGAAAAAATAAATAATGGAAGTGCATCTGTACAGGCTTCATCATACATACTAAATCAAATAGAATCATCTGTTAATGATGTTCTAACACTATTAACAGAAATATCAAGTGCTATTATAGAAGAAGAAAACAGTCTCTCTCAAATTAATACAGCTGTTATAGAAATCAATAAAATAACTCAGGATACTTCTAAAATAGCAAATGACGGAGCAAATGCTAGTAAAGATGTACTTGATAAATCCAATAACATAGTAGAACAAGTTTCTTATTTTCATTTTAATTAAAATTAATAGTTATATATATAATAATTTTTCTATTTATATATAACTATTAAGAAATAATTAATTAAATAATTCAATTTTTTCTTATAAAAAAGTATTATTCATATTGAAAAATATAAAATATTATCATAATATATTAAAATCAATTATCAATAAAAATAGGAGATTATTATATGAAAAAATTATTTTTAATGTTATTAATGAGTGCTTCAGCATTTGCAGCCGGAGGTTTTGAAGTATCATTCAATATTCCGGTATTAATTTCTTTAGGAATACCTATTGGAAATACTGGTGAAAAACGTGATGTTAGCGGAGCTGCTAATACAGGAATTACAGCTCAGCTTGGATACGGATTATATTTAGAAAACGGACTAGGTTTTAGCATATTAGGAGAAGTAGGATATGCTTTTAATCAATTTGCCAATTATTATCCTAACAGACCAAATGAAGAAGTTGTTTATTATTCATTTCATAGTTTGCAGTTAGGTTTGCTTCCTAAATTTAATATTGGAAAGTACGCTATAGGTTTAGGAGGAGGAGTTAAAATACCATTTTCCGGATACATAATGACATATAATGAATACTCATCCTCAGAGATAAATTATCATTATAAGTATGTAAATTTCTCATATATAAATAATACTTATAATCAAATGTTTGTTATCCCTTATGTAAAATTAACTTTTGATTTTTACACACCAAATTTTGATAAGGATTCAGATAAAATGGATGCTGGAATAGGTATATATCTAGGATATGATTTCGGACCTAAAGCTAAAAATAATATAGGAACAGACAGCTTCAGTATAGGAGCTCAATTCAGCTTTAGATTAAAACCAACTAATTAATATTAATATAAAAAATAGAAATAAGCATTGATTAGATATATAAATTTAATCAATGCTTTTTTATTTCAAGGTTTTAATTTTTAGTCTTTGATAATAAAGTAATATCAGATATTCTCATATTTTTATCAACAGCCTTGCACATATCCCATATAGTAAGAGCGGCAACACTAACAGCAGTTAATGCCTCCATCTCTATACCTGTTTTGTAACTGCATCTGCAATAAGATTTTATAACTATTCCGTCATCTTCTAAAGTAAAGTCTAAAGATACTTTTTCTATATTAATATTATGACATAAAGGTATAAGTTCAGAAGTGTGTTTAGCTCCCATAATGCCTGCAATCCTAGCAGCTGATATAACATCTCCTTTCTTTATATTATTTTCCTCTATCAATTTAAGAGTATCTTTTGATAAATATATTTTTCCTGATGCTTCCGCAGTTCTTTTTACAATATCTTTATCACCTACATCAACCATATTGGCATTACCGCTTTCATCTATATGTGTTAATCTATCACTCATTTTTATGACCTTAATTTTTATTTAATTAACCGCCTATCATACTTAATGATTCGGCATCACTATAAGCACCATTTTCAGGTTTTCCTTCAATACATTTTATTATAGAACTTCTTATATCGTCAAAATCAACTTTGAATTTTATATTACTATGCAGACAGCTTAATAAATATCCATCAGATAATAATCTTATCCTATTGCAGTATTTACATTTTGCAGGTCTGTCATAATCTGCAGAATCTATTTTCTGACTGTTAAGATCATAATACTGAATAGTTTGAAGTTTAGCATTTATACTTTCAGCATATTTTTTTAATAAAGGTAATTCTTCTATGCTTTTTTCATCATAAACAACAACATTAATTTTTAATTGAAATCCCAATTCAGAAGCTATTTTTATTCCTTTCATAGCATCATATAAACTTCCGCCTCTTGTAATATATTTGTACCTTTCACTGTCTAAAGTATCAAGAGATATATTAATAGAATCAAGACCCGCATTTTTTAATTTCTCCGCAATGCCTTCAAGTAAAACTGCATTAGTTGTCATAGCTATTATATCAACTTTTTCTATACTCCTAATCATAGCTACAAGCTCATCAATATTTTTTCGTACTAAAGGCTCGCCTCCTGTTATTCTAACTTTTTTAATTCCTAGTTCAGAAGCCTCTTTAACCACATCATATATTTGCTCATAACTCAAAATTTGATTATGTGCTTTTTTTATAATACCTTCTTCAGGCATACAGTATACACATCTCAAATTACATCTGTCAGTAACGGAAACTCTTATATAATTTATCTCTCTATTAAAGGAATCTAACATCAACTATACTTCCTCTTACAATATCTGAAATTCCAATATCTATTTTTAATATACCATTAGCTTCAGAGAATGATGATATCATAGAAGAATTATTATATTTTATAAGTTTCACTAATAATTTTGTATCATCAAAAAATAATCGTACAGGTATATATTCAAGCCTTTCAGCATCTTTTCTTTTAAAGTCTTCAGTGATTAAAGCCTTTATATAATTAGTATCGAAATTTATACCTAAGCAGCTAAATATATAAGGCTTAACCATTATTTCAAAAGTCATAAAAGCAGAAACCGTATTACCCGGCAAAGCAAACACAGCCTTTTTACCTAATTTACCAAAAAATAAAGGTTTTCCTGGTTTCATAGCAATACCATGAAATATTTGATTAACTCCAAGCTCTAGTAACTCTTTATGTACATAATCAAAATCTCCCATAGATACGCCTCCGCTTATAAGAACAATATCATTTTCATCTAATGCTTTTGAAAGTATTTCTTTTATCTCTTTTTCATCATCATTAACTTTACCATAAAATTTAGTATTACATGATAAAGAAGAAGTTCTAGCCGCAAGCATAGGAGCATTAGCATCATATATCTGACCTTCTTTTAAACTTTCGCCTATATTTGCTATTTCATTACCTGTGGATATTACAGCAGTATTTATTTTATTTTTCACTTCTATATTAGAATAACCAAATCCTGCAAGTACAGCAACATCTTTAGGTAAAAGCATTTTCTTATCCAATACTTTATCTCCCGATTTTTTATTATTTCCTTTTTTTATTACATTACTAGTTATTTCTTTTTTAGTGAAATTAATAACTGTTTTAGAATTTTCTTTTACTTCCTCTATCCACTCCACTCTCTGAACCGCATCGCAATTTTCAGGAAGCATAGCACCTGTCATTATTTTAACACATTCTCCGCTTTTAACTTCAATTTTATCGCAAAGTCCAGCATATATAATTTTATCTTCAATTAAAACATAACTATTTTTATTTTCATCTTCTTTTTTATAAGCATATCCGTCCATAGAAGATTTACTGAAAGGAGGATCATCATTCAAAGCATAAACATCATCAGCTAAAACTCTGTTATAAGAATCAAGCACTGATATTTTTTCATTACCATAGTCTTCAGAATTTTTCAATACTAATTCTAAAGCTTCATTAGGATGTAAAAAAGTTCTAGCCATATATGCTCCTATTATTGCAAATATATAATTTCATAAAGTTATAGTTATGAAAATTATAGTTTTTTAATTAAAGTTTTTTAATTGCAGTAACTTTACTTATAATAATAAATGTCTGCAATTATTAAATACTTATAGTTTATACTTTCCGAATAATATTGTAATTAATAATAAATTAATTTTTTATTTTTCTTCTATTCTCTGCTTTTGCTCTTACAAGTATAAGTTCTGCTGCTATGCTTATTGCTATTTCTTCTGTAGTCTCTGCACCTATTGCTATTCCTATTGGAGCATGCACTTTCGATATATTTTCATCAGTATAATTTTCTTCTTTTTTTAATCTGTCATGCAATGTTTTTATTTTATTCTTACTTCCTATCATACCAATATATAATGCATCAGTTTTTAAAGCATTTTTTTCAACTATATAATCATGAGAATGTCCTCTTGTTACTATTACTATATAATCTTTATCACTAATATTTATTTTATCAAAAACATTTTCATAATTTTCTACTATTATTTTACTAGCATTAGGAAATCTATCTTTATTTGCAAACTCTTCTCTATCATCTATAACAATACAATTAAAACCTATTCTATACAAAACTTCTACCAAATCATAAGATACATGCCCTCCGCCGAATATATAAACATTGCTTTCCTTATCTTCAATTTCTTTTTTTATATTATTTATTGTATCTTTATTATCATTTAAATATATAAATGATATCTCAGCACTTCCTCCGCATACCATACCAATTCCGCCTGCTTCCTGAGGAGTTAAATTATATTTTTTATTAGAAGTTTCTTTATTATCTAAAAATACATAAGCATCTTTTAAAGCTTCAAATTCCAATAAACCTCCGCCTATAGTACCAATATTTTTTTCTTTATTATTTTCTCTATAAGCTATCATAAAAGCATCTAATGTTCTTGGAGCAGATCCTGATATTTTAAGTATTTTTATTAGCTCTGTTTCTATATTATTATTTACAAGTTCCAAAGCCTTATCTAATATTTGCTTATTATTCATTTTCATTTCTCATTAAAAATAGTTTCAGATAATATTATAATAAATTTTTTGTAATTTTTAAATAAAATTCTAAAAAAAAATTATATTTATATTGAATATTTTATTTTTTTGTATAAACTTCTAAATAATAATACTTTTTTATTAAATAGAAGTAGAATTGCATTATGGAAAAGAAATATTTCAAATTAATTTCATTAAATATATCCAAAGATACAGGTACAATAAAAACTCCTGTAGAAAGCATAACTTTGGTAGAAGATAAAGGCGTTCTTAATGATGCCCATTTTAATAGGTTAAAAGACAGACAAGTTTCTTTGCTTGCCATTGAAGATATAGAATACACAAATAATAAAATGCAAACCAATCTCAAACCGGGTGATTTTGCAGAAAACATAACAACAAAAGACATTGAACTTTATAAACTGCCTATAGGAACGAAAATGTATATAGGAGATACTATAGTGGAAGTTTCCAAAATAGGAAAGGCATGTCATAATGGATGCGATATAAAACAATTAGTGGGCGACTGCATTATGCCGAAAAAAGGTATATTTGTAAGAGTTGTTAAAGGCGGTGAAATAAAAGTTGAAGATACTTGTTATTACTGTGTCTGATAGAGCTTTCAAAGGCATATATGAAGATAAATCCGGTGCTGTTATAGTAAAAACTCTTGAAGATAATTTGAAAGATAAAATTACAAATATAAAAAAAATAATAGTTCCAGATGAATATGATATAATATTAAATACTTTAAATGAAAATAAAAATAACTTTGATATTATAATAACTACAGGAGGAACCGGCTTATCTCAAAGAGATGTAACTCCTGAAGCAACAGAGGCATTTTGTAAAAAAGAAGTAAGAGGAATATCTGATTATTTAAGACAAGAGTCAATAAAGGATACAATATTTGCCGCTCTATCAAGAGGATATGCTGGTATTAATGATAATGTATTTGTAGTTAATTTTCCCGGAAGCAAAAAAGGTGCTGAATACTGCACTAATTTACTGATACCTTTACTAGAACATATCATTAGTATGATGAAAGGTGAAGGGCATTAAATATTTTTAATATAAAAAATAAAATAAATTTAAAGGTGTTGCTATGAAAAAAATAATATTTATAACTTTATTAATATCTTATTTATTTGTATCATGCGGTTCTTCAAATACTGCACAAACTAATACAGAAAATAAAGAAATATTAGTATTGGCTGCGGCAAGTTTAACTGATGTACTTACAGAATTAGCTGACAATTATAAAACAGAAACAGGAACAACTGTTGCATTCTCATTTACTTCATCAGGAGCATTACAAACTCAAATAGAAGCAGGATCACCAGCTGATATTTTCTTTTCGGCAGCACAAAAACAAATGGATGCCTTACAAGAAAAAGACTTAATTGATGCAGATACAAGAAAAGATTTGCTTGAAAATAAAGTTGTGTTAATATCGCCAAGCAATTCTACTTTAAATATAAAATCATTTACAGATATAACAAATGCCGATATTACTAAAGTAGGATTAGGAGAGCCAAAAAGCGTACCTGTTGGACAGTATTCTGAAGAAATATTAAGTAATTTATCCATATTAGATGATGTTAAACAAAAGGCAGTTTACGGTTCTGATGTTAGAAATGTACTTTCTTGGGTAGAAACAGGAGAAGTTGACTGTGGTATAGTCTATGCTACTGATGCACAAATAGCAAAAAATATAAATACAATAGCAGAAGCTCCTGAAGGCAGTCATAAAAAAGTTATTTACCCTATAGCTATAGTAAAATCTTCAGAAAATAAAGAAGAAGCTAAAAAGTTTATAGATTATATATCTAATGACAAAGCTATAGAAGCATTCAAAAAATACGGTTTTACTGTAATACAATAAACATGGAATATTCTCCATTAATTTTATCTATAAAAACTGCATTATATTCCACAATAATAACTTTTTTTATAGGAATATACGCAGTTCTTATAGTAGTAAAAATTAAAAAGTTTTCATCTCTTTTTGATATAATATTTACACTTCCGCTTGTGCTTCCTCCTACAGTTGTGGGATTTTTTCTATTATTATTGTTTGGAAGAAATTCTTTTATAGGAGGCATAGCTGCTAAATTAGGATTTCCTTTTGTATTTACATTAAGAGGTGCAGTATTAGCTTCATTTATAGTATCATTTCCTATAATGTATAGAACTTCAAAAGGTGCATTCGAGCAAATCGATAAAAACATAATAAATGCAGCAAGAACATTAGGAAAATCAGAAAATTGGATATTTTGGAGAGTAATACTTCCAAATACTTGGCATTCTATACTTGGAGGAACTATACTATCATTTACAAGGGCATTGGGAGAATTTGGTGCTACTATAATGATAGCAGGAAATATACCCAAAAAAACACAAACTATGTCATTAGCCGTATATACAGCGGTTCAGTCTGGAGACAGAGAACTAGCTTTTAAATGGGTTATGATAATTGTGTCAATATCATTTATAAGCATAATGATTATGAATATTATACTGCCTATTTCTGATAGTATAAAAAAAAGATTATGAGGTTTTATATTGAGTTTAATAGTTGATATAAAAAAGAAGCTGTCTAATTTTGATTTAGATTTACAGTTTGAAGTAAGAAGCGGAGTATTTTCTATACTCGGAGCATCTGGAAGCGGTAAAAGTATGGCTTTAAAATGTATTGCAGGAATTGAAAAACCTGACAGCGGATATATAGAATTTAATGGAAATGTTTTTTATGATTCTAAGAAACATATTAATATAAAACCTCAAAAAAGAAATGTAGGTTTTTTATTTCAAAATTATGCTTTATTTCCAAATATGACAGTTGAAGAAAATATTAAATGCGGTATAAGAGATAAAAAAAATAATATTGACATTAAAAGTATAATGAATAAATTTTTTATATATGACATTAAAAATAAAAAGCCAAGAGAAATATCAGGAGGCGAACAGCAAAGAACTGCATTAGCAAGAATATTTGTATCATCTCCTAGCATATTAATGCTTGATGAGCCTTTGAGTGCTTTAGATTATCATATAAAATGGGAATTAGAAAAATTTATTTTATCAGCTATAAAAGAGTTTGAAGGCACTACTTTATTTGTATCGCATAACAGAGACGAGGTTTACAGACTATCGGACAATATAGGAATAATAAATAAAGGAAAATTCGATATAATAGATTCTAAATATAATCTCTTTGAAAATCCTAAAACATATTTCTCGGCACTTCTTACAGGATATAAAAATTTTTCAAGAATAAAAATATTAGAAAATAGCAAAATAGAATGCATTGATTGGAATATTAATTTAACTATTGAAAATAATAATTTAAAAAATATAGAAAATGCTAATTATATAGGAATGCGTCCTTATTCTTTTTTTGATTATGATGATGATAAAAAAAGTGATATATATATAAAATCAAAAATAACAAATATTACAGAGGATATGTTTTCATATATTATAACTTTAGTGCCGGTAAACAGCGAAAACCAAATAACTTGGAGGCTTGATAAGGATAAATATAAAAATGATTATAAACTTGGAAAAGAAGTAAATTTAGGCTTTGAAAGTAATGATATAATATTTTTAAAATAAATAAAAGCAGCAGGATAAAAAATCCAGCCGCTTTTATAAAAATGCATCATCAATTAATCATCAAATTTTTGTCTCATAATCTGTCCGTTTCCTGTTACCATAAGCTCCATCATATTGTTTAATTTTAGTTTATAGTTTCCCCACTCTTTTTCTGCATCAATTATAGCAGCCTGAGGATATGCATTTCTTACAGCCTGTACAACAGCAGCAGGAAAAGCAGCATCTGGTATAGGTGCATATTCACTGTCTATATTATCCCAATCTCCATTACCCAAAAAGTCTATAGACACACCATTTGATAACTGCACATCAAATTTTCTTCCGTCTCTTTCTACTTTCCAAATTTGAGCTCCCGGAAATACTCTTTGTATAAATGCTGATGCTTGCTGAGGTAATGCTGAAGGCGGAACTACCATATCAGCAAAAAGGCTTGAAGCTGATAAAATAAATAATGATGCTAAAAAGATAGATAATTTTTTCATGATTTACTCTCCTTAAATATTAATATATGTAAATTATCTTTACGATTATAAGTATAGCACTTTCATCATATTTGTCAAGTTTTTTTACAATATTTTTACTATTTTTTTACATTATTTTCTATTTTTTTTATTAATTCTTTTAAATCTTTAGGTAAAGGAGCTTTTACTTTAATTATTTCATCAGTGATTGGATGATTAAATTTAAGACTATAGGCATGTAGAGCCTGTCTATTGAAAAAACCTTCAGGAATAATACCTTTTTCTATGAAATCATCAAAAACTTTAGGACCATACTTTCCATATATTTTATCACCTATCATAAAAAACCCTTTGGAATATAAATGCACTCTTATCTGATGCATTCTTCCCGTATAAAGTCTTGCCATAACAATAGCATAATCTCCAATTCTTCTTATAGTTTTGAAAGAAGTTTTTGAATATTTTGAACCTTCTATATTTTCTTTATGAAGTGTTTGAAATCTTCTGTAATATTCATGTCCGCTTTCAAGCATATAGCCTTCAACAGTGAATTTATCCTCTATATCTTTAGCATTTTCTATTACAGCAATGTATGTTTTTTTTATTGAATTTCTTTTATACTGTTTCCCATTTACTTTTCTTCCTGCAAGCATAGCACAGAAATTCGATGCCGATTTGCTGCTTCTTGAAAGAACTACACATCCGCTGGTTTCTCTGTCTATTCTATTAAGCATATTTATATTGCTATTGAGCATGTTTTTTACTATTGTATGAAGTGTATTATGATAATATTTACCCGAAGGTATAACAGGTAAATTAGCAGGCTTATTCGCTACGATTAAATCTCCGTCATCATATACTATAGATACATTTTTATCAACTTCAGGCTCTTTCATTCCTATAATATGATAAGCTATCTCATCGCCTTTTTTTACAGTTCTTGTATATTTTACTTTACTATTATTAAGAAGAACTAAACCCTGCCCTATTAAATCCTGCCATTTATTTCTTGAATAATAAGAAAATCTATCCCCCATATATTTATCTAATCTTGTATTTTCTTCTATATCTTCTTCTATACGGCATTTTCTTATTACAGATTTTTTATATAATTCTTCTATATTTTCATTCAATTTATTTTTTTTCTTTTTCATGAATATGATTATACTAAGAGTATAAAGATTTGTCAAAATATTTATTATTGCTCATATTACCAATAAAAATTACATATTAATTTTAAAGCTATAAACAAGAAACTAATAACTAATGAAGAAAATTGTCAACTATTTTTTAGCGAGTTTATCTTATTAATAATAAAAAATTATTATTTCGGATTTATAATTCTTAAAAATTTAGTATAAAAAGGAGTCGAGAAAGTTATAGAATCTCCCTTAAATACAGATACAACCTCACCATTTTTAACTTCAATTTTTCTTCCTTCATAATGAATAATAAGAGTTCCTTCCAAAACAAAATACATTTCATCATATCCAAGCACGCATTGCATATCTGTATTATCCAATTCCATTAATAAACATTTTAAATGACATCTCTCATACTCATTAAAAACATCAGTTACATAAGAATTATCTTCATACTTTATTTTATTAGAATCTATATCAGAGATTGATTTTTTTACTAATGTTTTTTTATGATTATTTGAAGCATCCAATTTATACCCGGAAGCAGTACCTGTATGCAGAAAATCACAAACAGCTTTATTTACAATAGACTCAATATTTTTTATATCTTCCATAACAGTAAAACTCCTTTAATAATTAAGGTATGATACTCCATATATCATTATGAGGCTTTGCAATAATAGCATGCCTGCATTTAGCATTTAATTTTTCCACAGCCATATCAGCACTTTTTACAGCCTCTTTAATATTAGATATACTGCCTGCTATAATTATAACAACTATTCCAGCTCCTATAAGTTCTTTATCTATGACTTTCACATCAGATGCATTCAATAAAGTATCCAAAGCACTAATTGTAGCAATATATCCTGTAGTTTCTATTATTCCAATAGATAAATTTAAATTTTCCATTTAAAAATTTTTATGAATTAATCCTTTTTAATACTTCAACTATAACATTTTTTATAATTTTTTCATCAGTTATATTACATTTATTCACCAAAATTTTTATTGTCTGCTTAACTATTTCAGCAGTATCATTATTATTGTCAGCAATCTTATTACTGCCGCAATTACAATTTTCATCGCCATATACTATTTTTATTCTCTTTGATCTTATAATATCCATAGCACTTGGCGTAAAAATAACATTAGAAGGCACATATATAGTATCAGAATTACAATTTATAAGTTCATGAATATTCTGAGTATTATAAACTATTTTATTTTTATTCATAATATACGCTCCTAAAATCATAAAATAGAATTATATAATTCATCTATAGGCGAAGGCAATATACAATAATCAACTATAAGTCCCTCATCTTCAGCCCTCTTCATTCCTGCTTTAACCGCTTCTTCAACAGCACTTACCTTACCTGTCAAAGTAATATAGGATTTTCCTCCTATAGCAAAACCAAGCCTTACATTAACAAGAGAAACATCACTTGCCTTAGCAGCATCATCAGCTCCTTGTACAGCTGAAGCTATAGAAAAATATTCTATAACACCAATAGCCTCTCTAGGAAAATCAGACAAAGTACCATTAATAGCTTCTATTACACTTTCATGAATATTAGCTATAACAAAAGAATTAATCACAGAAACACCGCCTATTTCAATACCTGCTTTTTTAGATGACTCCACCGCCCCTACATCTCCGCAGAATATAACAATATATTTTCCGGGACATACAGAATGGGATCTTAATATTTTAACATTGGCGGCTTTTCCTATATGATCTGTAACTAATATGCCTCTAGCTATACTATTTAATTCTATCATTCCTATAGACTTCATTTAACACTCTCCCCATTTATAACTATTTTTTCAGTATCAACATACTCTACAATACCATTTATACTAGAATGTATATTAGCCCCAACTTTATCCATCGGTACTGCAGCTATAATTTGTCCCTCATTAACTGAATCCCCAACATGTACAACAGCTTCAGCAGGCATTCCTATATGCTGTCTCAATTCTATAGATACCTTTGAAACATTTATTGCTTTAGGATTATCCATGTCAGCTTCAACATGAGAATATTTATCTAATCCTAAAATAGTAGTCAATCTATTTGTTGATACTCTCCTATACTCTATAGAAGGATGTACTCCATGATCTTTTACATTCCTATCAGGTTTAATATTAGCCTTTCTTAAAAGAGATTTAACATATATATTCATATTTGCAGGATTTATACCCATAGGACAGGAATAAAGTTCACATATTCCGCATTCACAGCAGAAATTTGCTTCTTTAAGCTTATCTAAAGTATGCTCACTATTATTTTCTATATTTTCCAAATCGGCAAAAGCAACTGTACGCATAACCAAATGAGGATTAATTTTATGACCGATTAAATTTCTAGGGCATAATTCAGAACATGCACTGCATTGTATACAAGAGCATTTTGCCATAGCCACAATTTTTGAGTAATTTATTTGTTTCTTTTTTACTAAATAATGATCTTCATCAATAACTATCAAGGCACCTGTTGTTTTTTTAACATAAAGATTATTAGTTTCAGTTATATGATAATATCTGCCCATCATAGGGCCTCCTACTATCACATATTTATTATCATCTTTTACATTTACTTGATGAAGAATCTCTCTTAAATTCGCCCCAATAGGCACTTTTACAATACAGGGATTTTCAACCTCTCCCAATATTGACATATATTTTGAAATTACAGGTTTATCGCTTAAGCTGTCATAAATATTACATAAAGTAGCAACATTGAATACCACACATCCAACCTCTAAAGGTATACCGCCTGCTTTAATAACTCTCTTCGTAATATTATATACTAAAGTTTGCTCATCTCCTAAAGGATAAAAACTTTTAAATGCTTTTATTTCTATAGGAGCATTTTCTTTTTTAATAGCTTCTTCCAGAGCATTTATCTGCTTAACATACTTTTTCTTTGTTCCTATGATTATATGCTCTGCTGATATTTCCTTGCCTATAATAGCCAATGCCTTCACTATCTTTTCAGCATATTTAAGCATAAGAAACTGATCCGTTTGTAAAAGCGGCTCGCATTCAGCTGCATTAGCTATTAAATATTCTACTTTTTCCGGAAGTTTTATATGTGATGGAAAACCAGCTCCGCCGGCACCTACAATACCAGCATTATATATTTTTTCTTTCAAGCTCATATATAAACCTTTATTTTTTTATTTATTTAAATCTACCTGATCTACTATACCAACTATAACCGCATCTATAGGCAGCATATTCTTATCACCCTGAGCATTTCTAGCACCGCTTCCTGAAGTAATAATAACTATATCATCAATACCAGCACCTATATAATCGCAAGCCACAACAATATTTAATTCTTTATTAGTATCAGGTTCAAAAACTCTTGTTATTAAAAGTTTGCTTCCAGATAAAGCTTCCTCTTTTTTAGTAGCCCATACACTTCCTATTACTTTTGCTAATACCATTGATAATCCCTCTTTATTATTTATTCATATAGAATATTTATTTTATTTTCTTTAATATAATCCATAACAAGCGGAGTAATAATTGCATTACTGCTGATTTTTATACTTGAATAATCATTAATAATATCAACTATATCGCTTTTAGTAATAACTTTCTTATCTTGAAAATTAAAACAATTTCCTGAACTAACAATATTTTTATCATCATTTATTTTTTTGTCTTTTCTAAAATATGATAAAAAATTGCTTTTATCCAATATAATAAGTCCGTAAGATTTAGCTGTATTTTCTAATTCCAATAACTTAGAGAATAATTGACTAGAAGCAGTATTTTTATAACTATCAAATTTTTCATTATTCTTTAAAGCTATAACATTCTTACCGGATAATAAAGCATTAATTATAAAAGAAACATTTTCATTTTTGTATAGAAGATTAGATATACATGATAAAATCTCTGCTGATAAATCATCTATTATGACAGCAGAATAATTATCAATATTAATATCATTTGCAGAAGATGCTATATTTAAATTGTATCCGATATTTTCCAATTCATTTTTAAAACAAAAACTATCAGAAAGAACAAATATAGAATCCATACAAGTTTTATTCAATTGATTTATTACTTCTAATACAATTTTTTTTAATGTTAAATCGTCCATACTTACTCTAAGCCTTTGTTATTATTTACTAAGCTCATAGCTATACCTAAAGGAGTAACTAAAAACGGATTTTTCGGTTTTATAGTATGTACATTGGTTTCTTTTTCTATAATACCTTCAAATCCATCTAAACAAACTGTACCGCCTACCAAACATATTAAATCAACATTATAGTCTTTTATATGTCTGCTTATTATACTTCCTACTTTCTGTATAACAGGCATAACTATTCTAAATATTTCTTTTGCATTGTTTTTATCTTTCTTTCTATTTTCTGCTTCATTAAAAGGAATTCCATAATTACCAGCAATAGTAAGAGTAAAATGCGTTCCTCCTGTAGGTTCATCAGCCGTATATATCATCTTTCCATCATTAAATATAGCAATACCTGTAGTACCGCCGCCAACATCAACAACAGCCCCATTTTTTATATTTAATATATAATTGGCAGCTTCAGGTTCCTCTATAACATTCAAAACTTCAAAACCTGCACTTTCAGCTACATATCTATGCGTGGCAACCGACTTATTATTAACGCCTGGAGGCATAGCAATAGCCGCATTTATAAGCTCAACTCCAAGCCTATTCTCCAATTTTCCTTTTAATTCCCTAACAATAGAACAAGCTCTTGAATAATCAACAACTAGTCCGTCCCTTACAACCTCAGCATATTGCAACTCAGCAGCTATAGGCTTTCCATTAGAATCAACAACCACTAATACAATATATGCTGTACCTAAATCTACTCCTACATATAACTTATCATTTATATTGAAATCATTTACTTTTTCTATGCACTCAGTAGTTTCATCTATAAGTGAATTAACATGCTCAAATGAAAAACTCATAAAATGATTTCTCCATAACCTTGATTAAGCAAACCGCATGCATTAGCTTCATCAAAATCTATATGCATAGCAGGCATAAATCTATCACTTACCCTTGCAACAACCTCATCAAATATTAAAGCTCTAACACCATAAACTTTAACTTTAACAATCTGACCATTTTCTATATTCCATTCTTCAGCATCTTTTTTTCTTAAATGAATATGCCTTTTTGCAATTATAACAGAATTTCTAGCTTCTATGCGTCCATTCTCACCAACAATAATTATACTTCCAGCACCTTGAAGATATCCAGACTCATTAATTGTAATATCTTTAACACCTAAAGCCCTAGCATCAGACAAAGATAATTCAACTTGGGTATCTTTTCTAGTAGGTCCCAATATTGCAACATTACGCATTTCAGACTTTGGTCCTATAAGTTTAACTCTCTCACCGCTTAAATACTGCCCAGGCTGAGAAAGCTCTCTCTTAGGAGTTAAAGAATAATCAACACCAAATAATGTTTCTAAATCTTTTTTAGACAAATGAACATGCCTAGCAGATATTTCCACTTTTATAATTCTTCTTTTACTCAGTTCATACTTAATAGAATCAGATATATTCCTAATCAAAAGCGATTGTCCATTCATTTGGTTACATCCTTACCTGTATATGCCATCAACATCAATATATAAATAGCACTGCTCATACGATTTAATAATTTGATGAGATCTTCTCTTTCATTTTTCAAGGCATTATAAGCTATTAATTCTGCTTCTCTAACTGCCGTTCTTATTAAATTAAGTTTTATAACAGTATAGGGCATATTATAATTAACAAATATATGATCACATCCGAAATACTCTTTAGGGTGATGAGATATCTTTCTTATCTCTTCTTCTGTCAAGCCGAATATAGTGTCAAATTCCAAACCTTTATTTGAAACCTCAGAATATAATATTGTATGAATAAGTTTCTGATATTTTTTTAAATATTCTAATAATTTATCTTCATGCTTTTCTTTAAACTCATATTGTATATCTATTATCAAAGCAAGAAGACTATCTAATTTTCCTCTAAACATTATTCTAGGGTGATTCTTTTCCACTAATACATTATTATATAAATGAGTATAATTTTCAGGTTTAGTATCCAATCTCTTATTTGTTTCATAATCTATATAGTACCCCATATTCTCTATCTCTCTTATACCATAAGATTTAGGGCTTGATGTAGAACTTCCAATATTAAGATTATTAGATGCTATTTTTAGTTCTATTTTGCGGGAAGCCAAATATTCTTTAGCAGAAGGTGTAACAAAAACTCCTTCCTCTATAAAATATTCTGATACATCTCTATTGAGTATTTCACTTCTCAGCATTTGTTCTGTTAAAACTTTCATAAATAAACCTATACATTATTGTTTATATTACTCTTGTTTATCACTATTATTAACAGGAGGATTATTAGGAAGCAAAGATTCCACTTCTTCATGAGGTCTTGGTATTACATGAACGCTTATTAATTCTCCTACTTTAGCCGCTGCTGCTGTTTGATAGAGATTACAAACAATTCATTTTTCTTTTTTAGTTTTTTATAACTAACATTAATATTTTTGTATTTATATTTTAATATTCCTAGAATATCATTCATTCTTCTGAACTCATCATTTACATCATTATAATTAATAATCGCTTTAATCATTTTTTATATCTCTACTATATCAAATAATGAGCTTAGAACATTATAATATTTATTATATTCATCTTCTGAATCACATTCTATTGTTGTAGGCAATCCGCTTTCTAAAGTAAATATTTTTATAGTTTTTTTATCTTCATCAAAATAAATATTTGATATACAGTTTATATTGATTAAATATTTATTTTGAAAAAAAATACCTTTCAGCATAAATTACTCCTCATATTCACAAACAATCGTTATTGGAATACCCATATACTTCGATAAACCTTCTAAGCATGATATACAAAGTTTACCCGCAACTCGAGAAAAACCAGGAGGTTTTGCCCTCCAGGCGAGATGAGGCCCATTTCCGCTGAGGCTTCTCGAGGCTAATCACATCTAACCCCTGGAACTTCCAAAGGGTCCTTCACACCCTTTCTGCAACTCAAGAAGTTCCCGACACACCCGTCTCCACTCGAGAGGAAGCACGAGGGTCCCGAACACATCCAGGGGAGCCCCGTTTCCGCCTCCGAGCTCGAGATGAGGGATCCTTTCCCTGTTTCGTAGGGAAAGAATTCCCGGCGTTCCCGTCGCATCTCAAGAGGAGGCGCTCTCCACAGGAAAGGCGAGAGGAACTCCAGGGTCGTGCCACCATTCCAAGAGTCCCCCAGATGTGTCAGTCCATTCCAGAGGAACCTGTTTTCCCTGCACTGCCTTGACGTTCAAGCCGAGGATCGACTCCCACCACGTGTGCACGTGGGACAGCCCTGTGGGAAAGCCTCGTGGGAAAGCCTCGTGGGAAAGACACGAGGGAAAACCATAGATGCTTTGATCCACGGGGCGGACTGCGTGACACTGCTGCTACCGCTCTGGAGGAAAGCGCAAGTGCATGCCCGCATTCGAGACGAGGACTGACTCCCCTGGGGAGACTCCAGAAGTACCCCAAGATCCATGTCAGCACTGGAGAGGAATCCTCAGGTTCCGGCCCTGAGTTCACACAAGGTCTTAGGCCCCGGCATCAGCGGGAGAGGAATTCCGAAAGGCCCCCGAGGAACTCGCATGGGGACTGGCCTTTCCTGAGGCCACCAGAGCGGGTCCCTGAGGGCCCCGTCGTAAGTCGAGAGCACCTGCCGCAACTCGAGAAAATCCAGGAGGTTTTGCCCTCCAGGCGAGATGAGGCCCATTTCCGCTGAGGCTTCTCGAGGCTAATCACATCTAACCCCTGGAACTTCCAAAGGGTCCTTCACACCCTTTCTGCAACTCAAGAAGTTCCCGACACACCCGTCTCCACTCGAGAGGAAGCACGAGGGTCCCGCACACATCCAGGGGAGACCCGTTTCCCCTCCTACTGAGATGAGGGATCCTTAGCCCTGTAGAAATGGACGATAACACTATAGATAAATGGAGAAAGCAGCTTGAAGATTATGAAATAGCACAGCCAATAAATCAATTAACAGTTATAAAATTAGATAAAGATAATTTGAAAAGTGAAATAGAAAAAATAGATAATTTAGAAATAGCCTAAGGTACTTTATAAGAGAAATGATGAATGGGGAGTTTATAATAAATATTTCTGGAGGCGTAGAAAGCGGTACTTTGACATATTTTATTTTTGTACTGCATGAAGTTAGCATTATTAAAATACTTATAAAAATTATTAGATATACTATTAAATGTTTCATTCTCTGTCCTTGTCAGTAATTCTTCATCTATATTTTTAATCATTAAACTAGAATTACTAAAACTATTTTGAAACTTCTCATTTTCTTTAATAAATAATATTTCATTTTGAAGCGTTTGATTAGTAAGGTTCTCTATAACATCATCGCATAATGACAAAACTTCTGCTATACGCTTCTGTTCGTCTAGGGTCGGCAGCACTATATTCATATTAGCGTATTCTTTTCCATTTATTCCCGGCTGTCCTGTTCTTGAAGATGTTATTTTTACAAAATGCCAATATCTTTTACTTTGAGTATAATATTTTAAAAATAGGCTATTTAATATATTTTGATTTGGTTTTACTTTTATTAAATAACCAGCAAAAACTAAAATGCCGTCTTTTCTATTATATAAATATGTTTTTCCTACCGAAGCTCCTGTTCTTGCAAACAAAAAGTCATTATCATGTAAAATATACTCTTCATAATCCGCATTATTAACAGATACTTTATTATCATTTATAAAATTGCCATACTCATCTATATCGGTTATCCTTATATATGTTGGTAATGAATTATCATATTTTACAGCAGGGGCATTAATTCCATATTTTGGTTGTTCTAATAGACATTCCTGCAGTTTTACTTCCTGCCAGCCTGTTGGGAGCGGGTGGTTCATTGTACCTCCTATAATTTTATACTATAGATGTCTTCTTTTAATTTTGGAATATCTTTATTTACTGTTGCCCATACTATATCATTGCAAATATCATGATATTGATGTATTAAAAAATTACGCATGTCTGAAAGCAAACGCCATTCTATTTGAGGATTATTGTTTTTAGTCTCTATTGATATTTTAGAAGATGCTTCTCCTATAATCATTATTTCATAGATCATTAACTTTTGCATTCTTTCATTATTAAAAAAATCATCTTTATCTTTTATTTCAATAAGGTAATTTTCTATCGAATTTATGCATTTCTTTATATCATTAATATAATATACATCACTTCTTTTCATTTACTACCTACTTTATTATAATAATACTTCTTTATTTTCTTCTATTGACTCAATCATATAATCTTTTATACTATTTTCAGGAACTAAATCTACTTTTCTTGAAAGCATCTGCTCTAATTCATTTTTTATTCTCATTATTTCAAACATACTTTTAGTCTCTTTAAAATTCACTAATATATCAATATCGCTTTTATCATTGAAAACAGATTTTTCTTTTTTTACGAATGAACCAAATATTGTTATTTTATTTGCTCCTTCTTTTTCTAATTTTTTTAGTATTATTTGTTTCTGTATAAATGGTATTCTTTTTCTTTGCTCATTTATAAATCTTAATCTTCTTTCACATATTTCTGCAAAATGATCATATTTTCCATTTGCTATCCTCCATAATGTCATATAAATAGGTCCGCTGTCTCTGTTTTCTCCTGTTGCTTTATTGTACAAATATACTATTTTTTCAGCATCGCCATAATTAGGTGTCAAACCAAAACCATTGCCTATAGAAATTTCCATTAATTTTAATAAATTTTCTCTGCTATATATAAGATTATCTTTTTTTAATTGATCTGGTATATAGTATCCATTTACAAATGGTATTTTTAATTCTTTTAGCCTAACTTCAAGCATAAATTCGGTTATACCAAAATATTTTCTTATGACAGATGATTCTCTTATTAAATCTATTGTTCCTATTATTTCATTTGCAGAAAGAAATTTATTTAATTCATCTTTAGGAATTAATAAATTTCTAGCATATTTATTTGCAAATACTTCATTATTAAACATTATATTAGAATACTCATCAACATAATAAGCCTTATCAAAAAGATCTTTATTGTCTATACTATTGTATTTTACATAATGCCCTATTTCATGAGCTATAATTTGATTTTCAGATTCATCTATATAAAATTCTTTAGGTACTACAAAATCTCCTATCTTAAAATCTTCTCTTTTTGGGTTTATATTTATAACAGATTTTTTTATATTTATCATACCTGCTTTATTTTTATATTTATAGAACAACCTTTCATCATACTGAACATCTAATCCAAAATTTCTAAAAGCAAAATCGATAACAGGAAATGGATATTTTATTATTCCGCCTTTATTCTCATAGTCTTTCAAATTTTTTTCTATGATTTTTACTATTTCATTATTTTTCATAATAATAATCAGCCTCTTTTTTTGAAAGTTTTAAAATATGTTTCTTCCTGATAATCAATATTTTCATCTATACTATTATCTGCTTCTGAATTTTCCAATATATCAATTATTTCATTTAAATTATAATCTGCTTTTAGAGTGTCCAATATTTTTATTACTTCATCTTTTGATGGTATTTTTCTACTGCATTCTATATCACTTAAATATATATGACCTTCATTACCTAAATTCATTTTTAATGATAAATCTCTTAAACTAATAAACTTATTCATTCTAATATTTTTTAATATTTCACCTATATTTTTTTTCATAAAATACTTCCTTAAATTTTTATTATATTAATTTATAAATTAATTTTTTAAAGTTTTATATCTTTCAAAAAATCTTCTAATTTGCCGCTTAGAGTTTCGCGTTCTTTTTCTAATGCTGTTATTTCTTTGTTTATGCTCTTCAAGTCCACATGCTCCTCGTCTTCAAATGAGTCTATATATCTAGGTATATTGAGATTGTATTCATTTTCTTTGATTTCTTCTAGGCTTGCTGATTTAGAGTATTTTTCTATGTTTTTTCTGTCTTTGTAGGCTTTTACTATTTTTTCTATATCCTCATCTCGTAAGCGGTTTTGATTTTTTCCTTTCTCATATTCTACGCTTGCATCTATAAATAAAATATCTTTCTCTTTTCTGTTCTTTTTTAATATTAGAATGCAGGCAGGTATTGAAGTGCCGTAAAATAAATTGTTTGGAAGACCTATAACAGCATCAAGCAAATTTTCATTTATTATTCTTTCTCGTATTATTCCCTCACTGGCTCCTCTGAATAATACGCCATGAGGCATTACAACAGCAGTGATTCCATTTTCAGACATACTGTTTATCATATGAAGTACAAAAGCATAATCGCCCTTGCTCTTTGGAGGTATGCCGTACTCAAATCTATTGTATTGGTCTTTAACTGCTGTTTCCTCCCCCCATTTATCCAAACTGAAAGGAGGATTAGCAACTACTATATCAAACTTTTCTAAATTTCCATTTTTATCCAAAAATTTAGGCTCTTTTATAGTATCGCCCCATTCAATCATTCCTTTATCGCCTATTTCATGCAAATACATATTCATTCTGCATAAAGAATATGTTTGACTGTTTTTTTCCTGTCCGTAGACAGAGCAGTTTTCGCCTCTTAATTCTTTATACACTTTAACAAGCAAAGAACCGCTTCCGCAAGTAGGGTCATATACTTTAACACCGTCTTTTATATTCAAAGTTACTATTTTAGCTATAAGCATAGATACTTCGGGAGGAGTGAAGAACTCACCGCCTTTTTTACCGGCATCGCTTGCAAAGTTTTTTATCAAATACTCATAAGCATCACCCATAACATCATTGTTTTCTAATGCACTAGGACTTAAATCTAATGCAGGATCATTGAAGTCTTCAAGCAAATTTTTTAATATAGAATTTCTTGTTTTTGTGTTGCCGAATTTATTTGAATCATTAAAATCTATATTGTTAAAAATGCCTTCAAATTTACTCTGATTCTGTTTTTCTATTTCTCTTAATGCAGTATTGATCCTCTCGCCAATATTGTTTTCTTCTCTTATAGAATATAAATAATCAAAGTTAGCAGTTTCGCTTATTTTATAATCCAGCCTTTCAATCATTCTTGATAAAATGCCTTCATTGTCTTTATATTCTTTTCTTAATTCTTCAGTTTTTTCTTTCACGAAATCTGATAAATATTTCACAAAAAGCATACTCAATATATAATCTTTATAAACAGATGAGTCTATTGATCCTCTAAAAGTATCGCATGCTTTCCAAACTATATTTTCAACTACTTCTTTTGTTGTTTTCATCTTGATTTCTCCTTTTAAAAAATATATTTTAGTAAATGATTAACAGTTTTTTAATATTTTATTCATAGCTTCTTTATAAAATACTTGTTTTAATTCAAAAAGTTTTCCATGAATAAAAATATCTCTTTCAAATAATGAATTTATTTCAATGATTTCTTTTTGTTTATCTATACTAGGCAATTCTATTTCTATATTTGCTATATCAAAAGTTCCTATTGATATTATCCCTGTTCCTCTTGATTCTCTTTTTAAAAATTTCTGAACTTTTTTATTATTTAGATAAATAGCAAGAAAATGAGGCAGACATATATTATAAAATTCTTCTTTTATTCTGATGCATGCCATTAATGAACTTATTATACAATTATCAATATTATCTTCTACTATTAGGCTATTGAATGGTTCTCTAAGTCTTATGATAATATCATTTGCTTGTATTAATTCAATGTTTTTTTGTTTGATTTGTATTGTATCAATATTTTTTTCATTTTGAGTGTACTTAACAGATTTATTATCGAATGCTTTTAAGTTTATGAGATTAACTTCATATCCTTTTTCATATTTTTTTGCTGAAGCCCTTGAAACAGATGCCCCTACTCTTATATTTGCCAGCTCTTTTAATATGAGTTTTTTCATAATTTATCGCCTCCTTATGTTATAATATTAGCACATAAATGAGGCATTGTCAATATTTTTTATTATAAAACTACGCTCTAATTAAAAATATGCTGTTAAAAATATATAGATGCCATATTTTTATTCATATATAATATATATTTTTTACCTATCAGGAAACATACTGTTATTTTTATATAAAATTTATTTGATGATACAGATTATTATTTAGCTGTAATATTTTATTTTGATATATAAATAAGCGGATATAAAAATATATCCGCTATTAAGGTAAATTATGAAGAAAAAATTTATAAAATTAGATACAAATCAACTTTGTTATATTAATAATATATAAAACTTTTAAAAAAAGTGTAAAAAAAATACGATTTTTATATATTTTTTTTTAAAATAATATATTTTTACTATGAAAAAAAGTATAAAATTACTAAAAAATAACGATTAAATATAAAGCATTATTCTATATTTTATATAAATTGGAGTTTGTGTATGAAGAAGATACATAGTTTATCTTTCAAGGTTCCTGCTATAATATCAATTATGTCTATATTAATAATATTTATTATATTAAGTATAGCAGTAACTTTTGCTAATAAAGGTATAAGCAGAAGCAGATTTGAAGGATTTGCTAATACAGTGCAGTCTTATGCTAAATTATTTGATGCCATATTGGTGGATCAAGTTTCTTTAGCTAAGACATATTCTGTTGCTCCTGCTATTATGAATTCGCTTTTAAATAGAAATGAACAAACAGAAGCTGACGCCTTAAATGCTTTGGCACTATTTAATGGGGCTAATGAATATTCTATAAATATAGCAGTAGCAGATTTAAATGGTGATATTATAGCCGATGCTTTAGGAAGTTCAATAGGTAATAATATTTCTGATACTAGACCTAATTTCTGGTCTGAACTAGAAAGCAAAAATTTTGAATATACATTTGATGATGAAATAATAGATTCAGCAGATACGGGAAATAAATCATTGGTTTTGGGCGGTGCTATAAAAAGTTTAGACGGTAATTTATTAGGTGCGATACTTGTTGTAATAGATTGGAAACTTATACATGATAATTACTTTTCAGATATCACTTTAGGAGAAACAGGCAGAATACTAACTATAGATTCTAATTTAATTGACATAATGGATAATCTATATGATCAAATAGGCTCTAGTGTTGTTCAGGATTACAAAACAGTATTTGATAATAATTTAACTAAGGGTACTTTATCGTACATATATATGGATCAAAAAAGAACAGGTTCTTATAGCAAAATGAAATCTATGAATTGGATAATAGCTATGACTATGTTCGATAGTGAGATATATTCTACAAATAGGGAATTGATTTTAATAAGTTCATTGGTAGGTTTAATTGCTGTTGCATTATTATCTATATTTGTTTATCTTTTTATAAAAAGAATAATGAGTCATATAAACAGCATTATAAGAGAGGCAAAGGAAATAGAGATAGGAAATTTAACTTATGTTTCCAATGAGCATAAAAGAAAAGATGAGCTTGGAATATTATTTGAATCTTTCAGCGGAATGCGTAAAAAACTTACAGAGATAATATCTCAAGTTAATGATTCCTCTATCAAAATAACTACAGCAGCTCAGGAATTAGCAAATGGTAATTCTGATTTATCAAAAAGAACAGAAGCTCAGGCGGCAAGTCTAGAAGAAACTGCTTCTTCTATGGAGGAGATGGCTTCTACAATTAAGTCTTCTACTTCGCATTCTATAGAAGGCAATAATATGATGAAGGAATCTATGAATTCGATTAGAAATGCCGGATCCATAATTTTAGAAACAACTAAAAGTATAGAAGAGGTTAATGAGGATAGTGAAAAAATAAAAAATATAACAAAGGTCATAGAAGATATTGCTTTTCAAACTAATATATTGGCACTTAATGCTGCTGTTGAAGCTGCCCGTGCCGGAGAACAGGGTAAGGGATTTGCTGTTGTAGCGAGCGAAGTTAGGAATTTAGCACAGAATTCTCAGTCTTCAGCTAAGGATATTACTTCTTTGATTAATGTTATATATGATAAAATTAGTAAATCTGTAGAGAAAGCAAAAGAGTCAGAGAAAATATTTGAAGATTTGGAGAAAAAAATAGAAGAAACTTCTAATATAATGCGAGATATCAGTGAAACAGCTATAGAGCAGCAGTCAGGAGTTGATCAGGTAAATATAGCAGTTTCTCAAATGGATAGCGTAACACAGCAGAATGCCGGATTGGTAGAACAATCTGCTTCAGCGGCTGCTTCTTTGTTAAATGAAGCTAAGGAATTAGAAGAGGCTATGCAATTTTTTAAATTAAATAAGTAATTTATTTAATATTTTTGTAAAAAAATATATTGTCATATTATAGTTTATCATAATCTTTTACAACGCACGGTAAACAGGCTTTTATTTATAGTTTAAATTATGATTTTGAATTATCATATATTGTCCTCAGCAACCTCAACGCCTCTTTCATAAGCGGATATACTGTTTTCTATTTCTTTTACTAATTCAGAAAATCTGTCAGTTGTTATTCCTTCTAATGCGTAGCCGTAATTATCACTTAAATACTTTATTTGATTAGCATTTAAGTTTAGTACCGTACTCATTTCATCAGCAAAAGCACTTGAAGTAGAAAAAGAATGGGGTAATTATAAAGTTAAATTAAATAACTTTATGGAATTATTTATCTCTGCTAACGGACAGTTAATGGGACAGAAATTCGATGACTGATAAATACTGATTAAATACAAATATTTATTTATAGGAAGATACTAATTATTTATTGAAAAATACAAATAGAGAGAGGGAGCTTAAAAAGAGCTTCCTCTTTTTTTGTTTAAATAAAAATGCATCGATATATTTTTATAGTTTTATTCTGCCCGCCCACCCGCCCCTTTTACTATATTTTTTAATACTTAAAAAAATTTTTATTCATATTTACTTAAAATTTTTATTATGCTAGTCTTTGTATAAATATTATAATCATATGGAGATATAAAATGTATCATTCAAGATTTAAAGGAAGTCATTATGAAGCGGGATTTAAATATGGTAAATTGCTTTCTAAAAATAATATTAACCCATTAGAAAAAATTCAAATATCAAATGATAGAAAATATTTTGCTAATAAATGCATGCCAATATACAATCAATTTTTTCCTGAAATAATAGAAGAAATAAAAGGAATATCCGACGGACTAAATACAAATAATAATATAAAAATCAATTATAAAAATATATGCGAATTTTTATTTACAATATATGCATTTACTTTTGATAATAAATGTTCGTCTTTTGCTTTCAAAACTGATGAAGATATAATACTTGTCAAAAATAGTGATTTTTTAAAAGATATAAAAAATTATTGCGACAGTATGTATTATAAATTAAATAGTTCTTATTCATTTATTGGTAATACTACGGCATTTATAGAAATTGAAGACGGCATAAATGAAAAAGGACTTGCAGCTGCATTAACTTTTGTGTATCCTACGAAAATAGATTACGGATTTAATGCAGGAATGATAATAAGGTATATTTTAGAGAAATGCTGTACTGTTGATGAGGCTTTAGAGTTTTTAAAAAATATTCCAATTTCATCTGCACAAAATATAATATTGGCAGATAGAAATGGAAGTATTGCATTAATAGAATGTAACTCTGAAAAACTAGCAATAATAAAAAATGATTATGTGTTTATATCAAATCATTTTGTAAGCAAGTCTATGAAAGAATATAATACTAATATTGAAGATGATATTTATTCTAATGAAAGATATATCACTATGGAAAATGCATTCAAAAATTATGATTATGATTTAAATTTTGCCAAAAAACTTATTTCAGGAGAGTATGGATTTTTATGTCAATATGATAGAAAACTCAATTTTGATACTGTTTGGTCTTCTATATACTCAATCAAAAATAAAAAAGTATATATGGCAGAAGGAAATCCTTCAAGAAAAAAATTTAAAGAGGATAAGAGATTAACATTTGATTATTGATTTTATTTTATAAATAATATATTTTGTATGAAAATATTTTAAAGGTTAATTATAATGCTTTCATTAGAAGAGATTAATAACATAGCAGAAAAAAATTATAATAAAAAATTTGATAAAACTACTTCATTTATAGATGATTCTATAATATCTAATATACTTATAAAAGATAAAAGCAGTAAAGTTCCAAGTAAGGTAATAAGATATATTTTAGGAGAATACTTGGATATAAAAGAATCATATAGAATAAGAAATGCCGATTTAGTAGGATATTCTTTAGACAATGAAAGCTTTACACAGGCACTTGATAACATATACAATATATGGAATGAAGATAATAAGACTAAAGGAATACTATATCCATACTGCATATTTTCTGGAAATGCACAGTTGGATAGAGTTTATAAAAGAGCAAAAGAAATAGCAGGAAACAGATTCAAATTAGCATGTTTTATGTTTGAGGCTATTGCATTAAGTGCATCAAAAAAAGGACTTGGACTAGTTTATGAGGCTTCAAGAAAATTCAAACAGCACAGCATAAGAAATACATGTTCTGGAATTTTAACTGATATTACTATAAGGCTTGGAATGAGTAAGGAGGCTTTTGCTGATAAGATTATACCGGATTTCGATTTTAATAGAGATGGAATAAGAATAATAGAAAGTAATAATAAAAAATTTAAAATAACATTGAAGCCTGATTTTAGTATATCAATATTCGATGAAATAAAAAACAAAGAATACAAAACATTACCGAAAGATTTTCCTCAAACTCCTAAAAAAGAATTAACAAAATTAAAAAGTGAAATAAATAAAATGCTTAAGACTCAGACTGAGCGTTTGCAGTTAGTATTAATGGACGGCAGAAAATGGGCATTAAATGAGTGGAAAGAAATATTTTTTGATAATCCTTTTATGAGAGCATTTGCTGTTAAGCTTATTTGGGGAGTATATGATAAAGATAATAATTTATTAAGCACTTTTAGATATATGGAGGACGGTTCATTTAATAATGCTGATGATGAAGAAATGAAGATAGAAGATAATACTTTAATAACTTTATTGAGTCCTATAGAAGTTAATAAAGAATTAATAGAAAAATGGAAAAATCAGCTTGCAGATTATGATATAGTTCAGCCTTTTAATCAATTATCATTGGATAGCGAAGAAGAATTAATATCAAAAATACCGAGAACTGTAACTGTAGGAACTATAAAAAATACTGCATTAAAATTGGGTATGGAAAAAGAAGACGGAGACGGAGGATTTATTAATTCTTATTTTTTGTATGACTCATATAATGAAGCCTCTCTATATATAAAAGTATCAGATATTTATTATAGTTCGGCTAATAATGACACAACAGATATAGAAATAAAATTTGAAAACTCTGATGAAAGATTTGAATACGGAGCTTATCTTATATTATCTAATTATTTAAAATAGATTTTTTAATTTAATTTAACGCACGGTGTACTAAATTTTTTTATTAATAAAAATTTTAATTTAAAACAATTCTGTATTTTTTATTTAGTTCTGCGTGCGTTAGGAAACACAATAAGCTAAAAAAAATTTGGGCGGGTATGCTTTTTCAAAGTAAGTTATGAAGTTTATTAAAATTAGAATTAAAAAATAGGCATCAAAGAATAAAGGGCGTGGTATGTAAATAGATTTTTTGTCTGTTTTGATTCCCACCCTATAGGCTTTTTGAATTTATCTGTCATTTTTGTTATATATTATTTTAAAAATTTTTTCTGTAATTTTAGATGCCCACCCAAGAGTTTTTTAAATTTAGAGTGCATACACCGCACGAAAAATGAAATTATATATAGGTTAATTAATAATAACATGTTATTTATATATGAAATTTTATTAACCGTTCGTTTAATTAAATTTCTAATTTCCATCCCTCATCATTATGATATATCATGAGTTTTGTCATACCGCCGTCTACAATAATATTTTCTCCATTTATAAAGTCATTATTACAAAGAAACCAAGCAGTACTAGCTATATCAGAAGTTTTTCCTACTTTGGCGCTAGGATGCTGAAGTATATCTTCCTTGCTGAATGAGGCATCATCAATAGTATTAATCCAACCCGGACTAATAGAATTAACTCTCACTTTATGTGATAAACTTATCGCCATAGCATGAGTTAAAGCTATAATAGCACCTTTAGCAGCACTATAACTTTCACTGTCTTTCTGCGACATAAAAGCCCTTGTAGAAGCAATATTTATTATGCAGGCATTATCATTAAAATTATTCATTAAATTTTTTGTTATTTCATAAGGAGCAGCAGCACCAATTTTAAAAATCTCTAAAAAGTCATCATAACTGCAGTTACTTAAAAGTCCTTTATTTGAATAGCAGGCATTGTTTATTAAATAATCTATATTCCCAAATTTTTCTATTACTTTGTCTGTAAATGATTTTATAGATTTTTCATTATCAATGTTGTCATTTATAAATAAGCATTCTCTGCCAATATCTTTTATTTGTTTATATAGCTTTAATCCGTTTTCATTGTCTTTATCAATAAATGCTATATCGCAGTTGTTTTTTGCAAATAATAATGCAGTTTCTTTTCCTATTCCATTTGATGCTCCTGTTATTATACAAACTTTATTTGCCATTATAAAACTCCTAATTATTCATTTTTGATTAACATTATATACAATAATATGAATAAATAAATGTTTTAATATTTAAATAATAAAATATATATATTCTGAATTATCTTTTATTATTGATATTTTTACAAATAGTATTATAATGGTATTTCAATTAACTTTTATATTATTTATTGGCTTTATTTATGGATTATGTAATATCTACTACTTTGTACCTATTAAAGGGAACATACATTACTTTATGTCTTTACTTTATAACTGCAGTAATTTCTATTCCCTTATCTATGCTTTTTGCCGCATTGCAGTTTAGTGCTCCAAAGTTTTTAAGGTATATTTTTGATATATATGCTTGGATATTCAGAGGAACTCCTTTAATACTTCAGCTTATATTCTTTTATTACGGACTTCCTCTTATGACCAATAATATGATAGCTTTTCCCGCTTTTACATCTGCCGCGGTAACTTTTATACTTAATTATTCTGCTTATATGATGGAGATATTCAGAGCTGGTATTGAAAGTATAGAGAAAGGTCAGTATGAGGCAGGTTTTGCACTTAATCTAAGCTACAGACAGATTATGACTAGAATAATACTTCCGCAGGCTGTGAGAAGAGTGCTTCCTCCGCTTTCTAATGAAGCTATTAATTTAATAAAAGATACTTCTTTAGTTATAGTTTTAGGTATAGGTGATTTAATGCTTCATGCAAGACAAATACTTACTAGAGATTATAAATTGCTTCCGTTTTTGATAGCAGCTATTATATATTTGATTTTTACTTCTATTTTGGTTCTTGTATTCAGACGATTGGAGAAGAAATATGTCATCAGAAACTAATTTGAAAGTTGTAAATATAAAAAAGCATTATAAAGACACTCCAGCTATAAACGGAGTATCCTTTACAGTTAATAAAGGAGATATACTTTCTATCATAGGACCTTCAGGAGCTGGAAAGAGTTCGCTATTAAGAAATATTATACAGATAGAAGAGCCGGATTACGGAGAAGTTTATGTAGACAATGAAGTTTTATTTTGTAAGAGAGAAGGGGAGAAGGCTTTAAATATTACACATGCAGATTTTATGAAGCGTAAGGAAAAAATAGGAATGATATTTCAGCATTTTAATTTATTTCCACATAAAACGGCATTAGAAAATATAATAGAAGCTCCTATAATAGTAAAGAAGCAGAATAAATATGAAGCAATTGAAGAGGCATTAAAACTTTTAGATAGTGTCGGACTTAAACATAAAAAAGACAGTTATCCGAATGAATTATCCGGCGGACAGAAACAGAGAGTTGCAATTGCAAGGGCATTGGCTATGAAACCGGAGATACTTCTTTGCGATGAGCCTACATCAGCTTTAGATCCGGAGCTTATAGGAGAGGTTTTATCAGTATTAAAAGAGCTTGCTAAAGAGAAAATGACTATGATTGTTGTAAGCCATGAAATAAGTTTTGTAAGAGAACTTTCTACAAATATTGCTTTTATGGACGGCGGAAAAATTATAGCTATGGATACTTCTTCTAATTTCTTTAATAATCAGAGTAATGAAAGAATCAAAGATTTTCTAAATAAAATATTTCATAAATGATTATTTATAAAATAAAGCTGAATAAACTATTATTAATTTAATTTCTGTATTGACATTTTTTTAAATATTATTATAGTATTTATTAATAAAAAGTGTGTTATGGAGTTTCTATTATGAATGGTTTTTTGATAATTTTTTATCATATAAACTTTATGCTTCCTTAATATATTAATAAAAATTCAAACAATTAATTTTATCATATTATAAAAATCATAAAATTTAGGAGAACAATTATGAAGCGTATATCAAGTGTTTTATTATTTATTATTTTTGCATTTATTATAAGCTGCGGTGGAGGTAATACTGCAGAAAACAACTCTGCTCAAACAGGAGATAATTCATTGCAGAAGGTAAAAGATGCTGGAAAATTAGTATTGGGCTTAGACGACACTTTTGCTCCAATGGGATTCAGAGATGAAAATGGAGAAGTAGTAGGTTTTGATATAGACTTAGCCAAAGAAGTTGCTTCAAGACTTGGAGTTGAATTGGAAATAAAACCTATAGAATGGTCTAGTTCAATATTGAGTCTTAATAAAGGCGATGTAGATGTACTTTGGAATGGTGTTACTATTAATGAAGCCAGAAAACAGCAGATTAATTTTTCTAAACCTTATCTTAATAACAGACTTATTATAGTAAAAGCTATTGATGACAATACTATTAATTCTAAAGATGATTTGAAAGGAAAAGTATTAGGCGTTCAGGTTGGAAGTAATGATGAAGCATTAACTGCTGATCCTGCAAGTAAAGATGCTAAAGAGATTAGAAGATATGATGTTAATGTAAATGCATTTTTGGATTTGCAGGCTAAAAGAATAGATGCTGTTATTATAGATGAAGTTGCAGCTCAGTATTATATATCTGAGAAACAAGCTCCATTCGTAGTTGTTGATAATAGTCCTTTGACAGAAGAATTATACGGTGTTGGATTTAGAAAAAGTGATGAAAAACTTTTGGCAGAGGTAGACAGAATATTAGATGAGATGAGAGCTGATGGTAAGGCTGCTGAAATATCTCAGAAATGGTTTGCTAAAGATATATTTTTAAAATAGCAGTAAAATTGATAGATTAAAAAGTGCATGTTATTATAGCTTTTATAATAGTATGCACTTTTTTAATAGTTTATTATTGATAATTATTTGCTAAATATAAATGTTCAATATTTTTTAATTTATATATATCATTTTTTATATCTGAAAAATCCCCCTCTATATATAGTTTTTTTAATTTTGCTAAAGAATAAAAATTTTCTGCTGCTTTAATTGTATGTTTGCTGCTGAAATAAAATTCTTCAAGATTTTCTAATTTTCCTATATATTCATTAATATCATCTAAATTATTATTTTTTAAAGACAGAATTTTTAATTTAGAGAGTTTTTCTATATTTTTAGGTATTTTATTTATATTATTATTATTTAAACAAAGTTTTTCTAAATTTGTTAGCTTTGCAATATCATTAGGTATATTTACTATATTATTATTAGATAAATCCAATCTTTCTAATTTTACTAAGCTAAAAATTTCTTTTGGTATTTCATTTAAAGAATATCCTGAAACATTAATAGCTTTTAATTGTTTTAAATCGTATATCTCTTTAGGAAAAGATTTAAACATATTATTCGATATATCTATTTCTTCAATATTTTTAAGTAATGATATTTTTTTTGGCAATTTTTTTAATTTATTGAAGCTGGCATCTATATATTTTAAATTTACTAATAGTGATATACTCTCAGGTATTTCTTCTATACGGTTATTGCATATATCCAAAGCTTCAAGATTTGTTAATATATTGATTTCTTTTGGAATATAATTTAATTTTGAAGAGCTTAAATCTAATTTCTTAATATTTAATAGTTTTTTTCTGCTGTAATTAATATATTTATTTATATTATTCTTTTTTAAGAATTCATAAATATTGTTTAATTCATTTTCTTTTATTGCAGGTTTATTTTGCATTTATTATTCTCCTATTTATTTTATATAATAATAATAGGAGATAACTATGACAGATTTTGTCATTAAAAAAAATAAAATTAAATTTTTTCGTAAATAGTGTCTAATATGTATTTTAATTTCATAGATTCTATTTGTCCCGGGGCAGATGAGCGTTTTGCAGATGCAAAAGTTAGTATAGAACCAAATATTCTGCTTATAATTCCAATATTTCCCATAGAGATAGCTATTATTGGGAAATTTTTTATGTCACTTGAGGCATCCAACAATGTAATAACATCTTTTTTATTTTTTGGCATATAAGCAACTTTTGCTATATCGCATTTTAATCTTATCATTTTATTTATTCTTGATATTATTTCTTTTTTTGAAGGTGTTTTATTAAAGTCATGATTTGATATTATAGTTTTTATATTATTTGAAGAAGCTGATTGGATTAACTTTTTTATATCATTTTCTTTTAAAGTTAATAATTCTAAATCTATCAATTCAAAGCATTTATTTTCTATTATATTATCGTATAAATTTATAATACTTTCATACTTATCATATTTAATATTTCCGCCTTCTTTATTGCTCCTTAAAGTAAATAACATAGGCTTACTGCTTGATTTTTTTATTTCTTTTGCAAATGATATTATATCATCAAAATTATCATTATATTCAGATATATTATTTATAAAAAAATCAGCCCTCCATTCTATAATATCAACAGGAAGTTTGCTTATCTCTTTTATATATTTAATGATATCCTTTTCATTTTTCTCAACTACAGATATACATATTTTTGGAATACCGTCGCCCAATTTAAGATTTTTTATTTTTACTATATTCTCCATTTCCGCATCCTCTCTCGTATTTAGATTGTAATATCTATTTAAATATAATATTTTTAATATATTCTACAGGCATTTTTTTATTAGTCCAAAGTTCAAAAGCCAAAGCACCTTGATATAATAACATACCCATTCCATTTATTATTTTGCATCCTTCTTTTTCTGCTATTTTTAATAATTTAGTTTTGGCAGGGTGGTATATGCAGTCGCTTACTACTAAATCATTTCTAAAGTAAGATGCATCTTCTATAAGAGAAACATCTTCTTTCATACCAACACTTGTGGCATTTATTAATACATAACTATTTTCTATCTTTGATTTTAATATATTTTTATCCTCTAAAGAATACAGGCTTATAGAACAGTTAGTTTTACAAGCAATATTATCTATAATCTTTTTCTGCTCATTCCAATTCGTATCTCTTTTAAATACATATATTTCTTTAACTCCATATAATGCTGCCTGAGATATTATAGCAATAGAAGCTCCTCCTGTTCCTAATATAGTAAGATTTTTATCTTTTATAAATACTT
Source organism: Brachyspira hampsonii (assembly GCF_001746205.1). NCBI lineage: Bacteria > Pseudomonadati > Spirochaetota > Spirochaetia > Brachyspirales > Brachyspiraceae > Brachyspira > Brachyspira hampsonii. Next base: position 14,459 of record NZ_MDCO01000015.1, on the reverse strand, counting down.
GTTCTTCTTCTAATGATTTTATAAATCCTTCACCGTCTGTACTGTATCCTGTAAGTATTCCATTATTATTTACTATAGTATTTACACTTTGTGAAAGTTCTGCAGCTTCGGATATATTATCCAAATATTTTATTACTTCTTTTTTATTAGGCATAGATAAATTAACGCCTCTCATATTGAGTGTTCTTATAGAATTTACAGCCTCTTTTAAATTGCTTTTATCAACTTCAAAAGCTAAATATATATAATTAAGATTAAGTTTATTAAATCCTTCATTATGCATAATAGGTGATATGCTATGCTTTGAAGGCGATGCGAATAGTCCTGTTAATATAGTTTCAGCATTTACTTGCATATTTAAAGCCTTATTATTTTTATAAATATTATCATAGATAATAATATAATTTTTATTATTGTCAAATACTAATAATTATATAAATAAAAAAAATAGTGTATAAATTACTTGATATTTTATAAAAAAATAATTATAATTAACATAATAAGAAAGATGGAAAAAATTAAAAAGACATATAAAGGAGAATCGATACATGGATAAAAAAATTATTAAAACACACAAAGCACCTCAGGCAATAGGTCCTTATTCTCAAGCAGTAAAAAGCGGAAATTTTATTTTTGCATCAGGTCAAATACCTTTGGATCCAGTAAGCGGCAATATGGCTGAAAATGATATAAAAAAACAAACTGAAAGAGTTATGGAAAATATTAAAGGTCTTTTAGAATCAGAAAATTTAACTATGGCTAATATTATTAAAACTACTTGTTTCTTAACAGATATGGGAAATTTTGCAGCTTTTAATGAAGTATATGCAACTTATTTCCCAGAAAATCCTCCTGCAAGAAGCACTGTTGCTATAAAAGCTTTGCCTAAAGATGCTTTAGTAGAAGTTGAAATAATTGCTGTTATAAACTGATTATTATTAATAATAGCCATGAGTATGTATATATTCATGGTTATTTTTTTATAACTTTTCTTTTGTATATTACTCAAATATTTTACTTATCTTTTTATCACTATATAAATAATGAATCTTAAAGAGGAAATCATGAGAAATTATGTATCATATTTTATCAAAGGAATGGCTATAGGTATTGCTAATGCCATACCGGGTGTATCTGGAGGTACTATTGCTTTTGTATTAGGTATTTATGAAAAATTAACTTATGCTATATCAATTTTACCTAATGCATTAATAAAATTAAAATGGGAAGAAATAAAAGAAAGTTTAAAAGTTTTGATTCCTGTTGTTTTAGGGGCAGGTATTTCCATAGTATTATTTTTAAAACTCATAAATTATACATTTACTTATTATCCTATACCGACTAGAATATTTTTTGTAGGACTCATATTAGGTTCTTTTCCATTTATAACAAAAACAGTGGAAGAATTTAATTTTAAAGTTTTTATAGCATTTTTTATAGGTGCTTTTATTATGGCGGTGTTTGTATATTTTGATATAAATAAGCCTGTAGGTGAAACCACTTATGCTGGAAATTTTTCACTAATTTATGGTATTAAATTATTTTTATGCGGTATAGCTGCTGCTGTTGCTATGGTTATACCCGGAATATCAGGTTCTTTGCTTTTACTTATATTAGGAGAATATGAAAATATATCCTATTTTATATCCTCATTTGTAGATACTTTTAATTTCAGCCTTCTAATCCCTTTAATATTTTTAGGCTTAGGTGTAGTTATAGGAATATTCGGCATATCAAAACTTGTAACTATACTGCTTCAGAAATATAAATCTACTTTATTCGGATTTGTTCTTGGTATTATAATAGTGTCATTTTTAAGTTTATGGCCTAATATTACATCTATGAGTCTTCCTATGTTAGCTTCCACAGTTATTTCTATGTGTGTTGGTTTCTTGGTTGCTATAGGTATGGAAAAAATATAATTAATAAAATATCCATTATATTATTATAAGCTGGAAAGTTAATTTTCCAGCTTTTTTATTTTAAATTATGGTTTTATCATTTATCTGCTTTGATTAAATTTTATATATTTCATTTCCGAAAATTGAAAAAGCATTTATAGGATAATTATATGAATAAAAATAGAAGTAAAAAAAATGGTATTTATTTATTATTTGGATTTATAAGCATAATATTCTTTTATATATCAATAAATGTTTTATATACCCAAACCTCTGTTTATTATGATGAAGCTTTGATAAATAATTTACCTAATGCTGAAAGATTTGTATCTGATATAAAGATTTCTGTTTCGGATACTAATAGTAATATAGTATTGATAGAGTGGCAGGGAATAACTGATAGTAATTTAGTATACTATGTTTATAGAAGTAAAAGCCCTATAATAGGTAAATCATCTTTTTCTAATTCTACAGTAGTTGCTTATATAAAAGCCACTAATGATTCAAGGACATATATTGTATCAGATAGTCCTGTAATTACTTCTACATACTATTATGCTGTAGTTTCATATATAAATGATTCGGTTTTTTATAATGCTGAAGAAAATATTGATACATTAACTTTTTCATTTAATGGAATAACAACAAATAATGCTTTTAATAATAATTTAAAATATAATACAAATAATAATATTATTACTAATATTGTAACTGTTACTAACAATGTTACACTTACAAATAATATTTTATTAACAAATACAGTTACTTTTACGAACACAGTTACATTGACAAATACAGTTACATTGACAAATAATATAACTAGTTCTCTACCAGCATCTTCTTCATCTAGCATAAGTATTAATAATTCTGCTCAAAATGAGTATAGCAGGTATAAAACTGAATATGACAGAGCTTTAGCACAGTTTAAATTAAAAAATTATTCTCAGGCAGTTTCTATATTGGAGCCTGTATCTAGTAGAAATATAAATAGAAATTTGTATTATGATATTAATCTTCTTCTTGGAAAATGTTATAAGTATTTGGGCAGAAAGAAAAATTCATTAGATGTTTTTAATCGTATAAAATCTTATAACAGTCAGGAAGTTAATTTTTGGATAAATCAGGTTTTAAGTGATTTATAATTGGAGTATATGATTTATGAAAACTTATGCAGCAGTTTTAGCATCTGTTATAACTATAGTGGCAATATTAGGCGGAGTATTCATCACCAAAGTATCAGCATTATCATCTCCTGAAAGATATTTTCAAAAAGGTAAAAGAAGTTATGAGATAGAAAATTATCAGGAAGCTATTAATAATTTAAATGAATATTTATCCATAGATAGTAAATCAAGACCAATAAATAATATAGCAGAATCATATTTTATGGTTGCAGATTCTTTAAAAAGATTAAAAAAATATTCTTTGGCAAAAGAAAGACTTGCCAATATCATAAATAATCCTAACTTTATTCAATACTCCACAAATGCAGTTATAGCTTATGCGGATATATCAAGATTAGAAAATAATGCAGATCCATATATAATGTCAAAACTGCAGGAAAATTTAAAAGTTGGCGATTCAAATTTAGCATCAAAAATAAATGTACAATACGGTTATCAATTATTCCTTCAGCAAAAATACGGAGAAGCTTTAAGTTATTTCCTAAGAAATGAAGGAGAATTGGCAGTTCTTGGAAGAGCAAGAGTTTATTTCAATATGAATGAATATGACAGAGCATTTGAAACTTATGAGGATTTCCTTAAATATAACAAAACAAGTATATATTATGATGAAGTTGTAAGAACATATTTGATACAAGTACCTGCTATGGCCCATAAAACTTTTGTAGAAACTAATTATATAAAATCAAGAATGTATTATACAAAAATAGCAGAATTATTTCCTAGAACTGAATATGCAGAAGAGGCTTTATTTAGAATAGCTCAGTCATACTATAATGAAAAAAATTACAACAGAGCATTGGAATATTATAATAGAGTAAGACTTAATAATGTTTATACCTTAGATGCTGAGGCTTTACTTTATATAGGTTTATCATATTTTAAAGTAGGAAGATACTCTGATTCTTATAAGGTTTTTGATACTTTTATATCGGAATATCCTGCTAATCCTAATGTTTCAAGGGCAAGAGAATATATGCAGGCTTTACAGGAAACTTTGCTTGCTATCAATTAGAAATGCTGTATCAAATTGACATTTTTATGAATTTGTAAAGGATTAGAAAATCATATATTAGAATAAAATATATTTGTATTGATTAGTTGTTTGAAACAGTATTTTTCTTATCTTTTTTAGTTGTAAGTTTTTCAAAGAAAACTAATATCCAAAATCTTATATAGTCAATATATAAGAATACTCTGAATATATTTTTTTTGGCATAGAATGATTCATATTTATCTTTATTTAATACCTCCATACTAGGAGGTTTTATTTTTCCAGCAAAACTATCTAATGGTCTTTTGAATGGAATAAAAAATTTCATATCTAAATTTTGTTTATTATTATTGAACCAATATAAAGATTTCTTGAATTCCATATACATTAAAAATACATCAGGTTCTATCTTTTTAAAACCTATAAATGCTTTATCTAATTCTTCTTTATCTTTGGTATTTTGATAATTACCAAGCATATAAATACCGGGATAAATCTTTTTAATTTTTTCAGATATAGTAAAGAAATATTTTTCTTCATCTCCGAATAAAAACATAGACATCTTTTTTTGTTCTATATAATCTAGAACTTTTGAAAATAAAATGAATTCATTAATATAATTTATTTCTTCTTTATGAATAAATTTATAAGCTTTGGCTATAGAAGGGTGTGCGGCAACCACTAAAGAAGAATTATTTATAATCTCTTTTAATTTTTTATTATATCTTACTTTTAGTAATTGATGCACATCCAGAGATATTATGAGTATATTTTTTCCATATTTAAGGTAGTCTAATATTTCTTCAAGACTAACTTGGAAATTATCTATTCTTATTCCTAAAATGGATTTATTCTGTATCATAATAAATTATAGCCTTTATTTGTTATATAGCAAGAGTTCTGCATAAAGCCAAGTCTATAGGATCTATTTTAGGAACTTTTTTTACAGCATCGGTTAAAGGAGTGTAAGTATATTCACCTTTCCAAATTCCTACAGCAACATTTTTCTTTCCTTCTAATAAAGCTTTAACCGCAATATAACCGAATCTTGCAGCCATCAAACGCTCTCTTGAAGTAGGCGAACCGCCTCTTTGCATGTGTCCTAATATAGTAACGCGTGTATCGAAACCTGTTTTACCCTCAATTTGTTTAGCAACTTCCATAGCTCCGCCTGATTCATCACCTTCAGCTACAACTATGATAGAAGATTTTTTTCCTCTTTTTTTAGCTATTTGTAATTCTTCTACTATCTTGTCCATATCGGTTGTAGTTTCAGGTATTAATATATCCTCAGCTCCTGAAGCTATTCCAACTTCTAATGCAATGTATCCGGCATGTCTTCCCATAACTTCTACAACGAAACATCTTCCATGGCTTGTGGCAGTATCTCTTAATTTATCTATAGCATCCATTGCCACATTAACAGCAGTATCATAACCTATAGTGTAATCTGTACCAAATATATCATTGTCTATAGTTCCGGGTATTGCAACTATAGGATATTCAGGGTGATGATTATAGAAATCTAATGCTCCTTTATAAGTTCCATCTCCTCCTATAACAATTAAAGCATCCATTCCATGATATTTCATGTTATCAGCAGCTTTTTTCATGCCTTCTTCTGTTTGGAATTCAGGAGATCTTGCTGAAAATAGTATAGTGCCTCCATGATTAATGATTCCGCCTACACTTCCGGGATTCATTTGATATACATCATTATACATAAGACCTTGATATCCTTCTTTTATGCCCATAACTTCTAAACCATTGGCTATTGCGGTTCTAACTACGCTTCTTATAGCAGGGTTCATTCCGGAAGCATCTCCCCCGCTTGTTAATACCCCAATTCTTTTTATATCAGCCATATAAGTAACTCCTTTATATTGATAATATTAAAATTATATTGTTGGTTTTTTTTTATTATTATTATATAATGTATATATTATATAATAATAATAAAAGAATTGATATATATAAATATAAAAAAAATATGATAGAAGCATGGTAGAAAATAAAGAATATACTGAAATTATTAATATAATAGAAAATCAAAGATGGGACAAACTTAAATATTTACTTGCTGGTATGCATGCAGCTGAAATAGTAGATATTATACGAATATTAGACAGCGATAAAAACAGAAGCATAGTATTTAGGCTTTTATCAAGAGAAATGTCCGCTTATGTATTTTCCGAATTAGAACCGGAAGAACAGGAAAAAATTATCATTTCTATGAATGAAAATGAGTTAAAAGAACTTATTCATGATATGAGTCCTGATGACAGAACCTCTCTTTTTGAAGAACTTCCTTCCGATATAACAAAAAAGATTTTTTCTTTGATGGGGGAGAAAGATTTAAATATTACAAGGCAGTTATTAGGATATCCTGAAGACAGTATAGGGCGTATAATGACTCCTGAATATATAGATGTTCTGCCAGATTATACTGTTAAACAGACTTTAGAATATATTAGAAAATATGGTAAAGACTCTGAAACTTTTGAAGTTATATATGTTGTTCAAAAAGATGATACTTTAATAGGATATATTTTATTAAAAGATTTATTATTTGCAAATCAATATGATAAAATAGAAGACCTTATGCATACAGATATAATATATTTGTCGGTATATTCGGATCAGGAAGAAGCTGTTAGAGTAGGAAGAAAATACGATTTACTTTATATACCTGTTGTTGATTCTAAAAATGCTTTGATAGGTATTGTTACTATAGATGATATATTTGATATAGCAGAAGAAGAGGATACAGAGGACTTTCATAAATTGGGAGCTATTAGTATAGATGATGATTTTGATAGTAATATAAAACAAGCTAATCCTATTGTGCTTTACAAAAGAAGAATATTTTGGCTTTTTGTTTTAGTATTTGTTAATATTGTATCAGGATATGTTATCGGAATGTTTGAAGAGACTATAAGCAGGTATGTTTCTTTGATATTTTTCTTACCGCTGCTTATAGATAGTGCAGGAAATGCCGGGGCTCAGTCATCTACTCTCATAATAAGGAGTTTATCTGTAGGAGATGTTAAGAAAAGCGATTGGCTTTTTATGCTTGGAAAAGAGATACTTGTTTCTACTGCTCTTGGACTTACTATGAGTGCAGCTGTATCATTGATTGCTATTTTTAGGGGCGGTTTAATCATAGCATTGGTTGTATCGCTTTCTATGATATTAGTTGTTGTTATAGGAAGTTTGATAGGTTTATGCCTGCCGTTTTTATTCGTCAAGTTTAAAAAAGATCCTACTACCAGCAGCGTACCTCTTGTTACTTCTATATGTGATATTAGCGGTACTGCTATATATTTACTTCTTGCAACTACGATACTTGCTAACTTTTCTAAATAGTTTTATGCTTTAAAATAATGCATATATTTTTATAAATAATAAAAAAGCATACATTTCATTAATTGTTTATGATATCTATAAAATATATGCATAATAATCTAAACAATTATTTCAAAAAAAATCTGTTTATATACTCATATAAAAATATTGCCAATACTATAAAAGGAAGTATATAACTAATATAGAATCTTAATCTTCGAGGAAATTTTATACCTTCTCCTGTATTGGCTTCTTTGATGAAGTTATCGAATCCCCATCCGAAATCTCTTGTGCAGAAGAATAGGGTTACCAAAGCACCCAAAGGAAGTATATTATTTGATACCATAAAGTCAAGTAAATCCATTATGACAGTGCCTTCTCCCAATGGTTTGATATTAGACAATACATTAAATCCTAAAGTTGTAGGAAGACTAAGTATGAATAATATTATAAATAGCATAATAGAAGTTTTTTTTCTCGTAAGTTTAAATTTATCCATGATAAATGAATATATATTTTCTAATACACCTATTATGGTAGTAAGAGCTGCCATTGCTAAGAATAAGAAAAATAATGCTCCCCATAATCTTCCTAATGGCATAGAATTAAATATATTAGGCAATGTTACGAATGCAAGTCCGGCACCTTCTCCTGGATTTACACCGAAAGCAAAGCATGCTGGAAATACTACAAGTCCGGAAAATAAAGCTACCATAGTATCTAATGCTATTATTATTAATGCTTCTCCTGTAAGAGATTGTTTTTTATCTATATAGCTTCCGAATATAGCCATTCCGCCCTGACCTACACTCAAAGAAAAGAATGCCTGACCTATAGCTGCGTAAAATATTCCTATAAATCCTGTAAGTCCGTTTCCAAATAATTTATTTAAATCCGGTACTAAATAAAATTTTAATCCTTCTACAGCACCTTGTAAAGTTAATGCTCTTATAATGAGAAGTATTAAAAGTGCAAACAATGAAATCATCATAAATTTACTTGCTCTTTCTACACCTTTCTCTAGTCCGAAAGAACATATTACTATACCAATTAATAAACTTATTCCCATCCATAATGTTAATGTGGATGGACTTCCTAAAACACCATTAAAGAAATTGCCAACTTCATTTGCATTAAGTCCTTCAAATTGTCCTGAAAGCATAAAGTAAAAATAAGATAAACACCAGCCGCATATAGTTGTATAAAATAACATAAGAATAATATTACCCAATATTTGGATATAACCTATTTTATGCCAATTATGTCCTTTCTTCTCAAGTTTCTCAAAGGATGTAGCTATATCATGTCTTCCGGCTCTTCCTACAGCGAATTCCATTACCATAGGAGCCACACCTAGTATGATTATAGATATGATATATAATATTACAAAAGCACCGCCTCCGTATTGTCCTGTTATATATGGAAATCTCCAAACATTACCCATTCCAACCGCACAGCCTGCAGATACTAGTATAAATCCGAATCTGCTGCCTAGTTTCTCTCTTTTTTGCATTGGTATATACTCCAAATTATTATAACAATCTTTTTAAATTATACTATATATTATAAATTATTAAAACTTATAATAATAAAATTTTATTTACATACCCCGCCCCTTATATTTTGCAGCTAAATTTTTATTTATAATTTAAATTATATTTATTACTCTATTAGAAATTTCAGCACCCGCCCAAGTTGGTATTAGTTTTAAAATCTATTTAACGCACGGTTAGCTTAGCTATAAATATAATTTAAATTGTATTATTAATTTATCTTTATTTTTTATTTTGCTTAACGTGCGTTTGACATGTATTCATTTCTATAAAAAACTAGGGTGGGAGCTATAATTTCTGTATAAGCTTTAAAAAAGTAAAAGTTAAAATTTTGTATGAAGTAATAAAGAAAAAAGGGTGGGGAGTTAGAGTTATTTTGATGAATATATTTTTTTTATTTTAATCTCATCATAAAAAGAAATTCTATATGAATAATGCTTCATAACATTATCTAAAGTATCTAAATCTGGTTTTATATATAATGATACGCTTGCAAGCTCGGATGACCACCATATTATATATTCTTCAAAAGGTTTTTTATAAAATGAATAGTGTTTTACATCCGTTTTTGTTATTTGCCCATATTGTAAAGTAAGCTCTTCTTTTATATTGTTAATATCAGCCATAGTTACAGGATTATAAAAAGAAGGATTATTATAAATATCACCTATATGATTGCATATCTCTATTCTGTAAAGCTCATTATTGTAGAAATATAGATAATATGCTAATTTTTCTGTGTCATTTTTATATATGTTAAGAATAGTATTATTTTTTAATTCAAATGATTCAAAAAAATCAGCATATAAGTTTACATTATAATTAGTAATTTTATTATCAGCGTCTTCAATGCTCATCCCAAATTTTAAATCTTTATACCCATTTAGATTAAAAAACTCCGGTAATTGGGCAAATACTATATTGATGTTGATTAATAAAATTATTATTATATATTTCATTTTTATTTATTTTGATAAAAAGAATTGATTATATCTAAAGTTTCCTGAGGAGTTTCAGCGTATTTTATTAAGTTCAAATCCTCAATATCTATATAATTTTCTCCTATCATATATTTTTTTATCCATTCTATTAAATCAGTGTAATAACTATAATTCATAACTATAAGAGGCATTCTATCAAGAACTCTTGTCTGTATTAGAGTGAGAGTTTCAAACATCTCGTCCATAGTACCAAAACCGCCGGGAAATATTATAACAGCTTTTGCATATTTTAAGAACATTACTTTTCTAGCAAAGAAGTATCTGAATTTTAATTCTTCTTTAACATAAGGATTAGTTTTCTGTTCAAAAGGCAATTCTATACATAAACCTATAGAACCTGCATTGGAATCAAAAGCTCCCCTGTTTCCAGCTTCCATTATTCCTGGACCGCCGCCTGTTATTATATCGTATTTATTTTCACCTAGTAATTTAGCAGTTTCATAAGCTAATTTATAATGAGGGTGATCTTCTGAAGTTCTTGCACTCCCAAATATAGAAACAGCATTTTTATAGTAGGACATAGTTTCAAATCCTTCTACAAATTCTCCCATTATTCTAAATATACGCCAAGATTCATTAGGCATATCAGAATTCTGTAATTCGTAAGTCTCTCTTTTCATGAAAAAATTCCCGCCTTTTATTATTATTTTATTATTACAGCAGTACCATAAGCAATAACTTCTGTAGTTCCTTCCATTACAGATGAAGATGAATAATGTATTCCTATTATAGCATTAGCACCTAATTTTTTGGCTTCTTCTATCATTCTTTTAGTTGCTGCTTCTCTAGCTTCATTAATCATCTCAGTGTAGCCTTCAACTTCACCGCCTACAATATTTTTAAGACCTGCAAGCAAATCTTTTCCTATATGTTTAGCCTGAGCTATATTTCCTTTAACCAAACCTAATAATTCATAATTATATCCGTTGGGTAAATAATCAGCTGTAAATAATTTTATATCGTTATCCATTTTTACTCCTCATAAATTATTTCAATACAATAGCAGTACCATAAGCAACAACTTCTACAGTTCCAGGAAGTACAGAAGATGAAGAAAAATTAATTCCTATTATAGCATTAGCACCTAATTTTTTAGCTTCTTCTATCATTCTTTTAGTTGCTATTTCTCTAGCTTCATTAAGCATTTCAGTGTAACTTTCAACTTCACCGCCTACAATATTTTTAAGTCCTGCAAGTAAATCTTTTCCAACATGTTTAGCTAAAGATACATTTCCTTTAACTAATCCTAACATTTCATAATTATAATTGCTAGGCAAGTAATTAACAGTAAACATTTTGATATCAGCACTCATTTTTGATCTCCATTTATATTGTAAAATATTATGTTAATTTGTCGGAAAAGCTGTAAACATTATTAATGATTTTTTATTATAATGATTTAGCTATAATTAGTAAGTTTTGAAATTAATACTAAACTTATTAATGGTGGATACAATGGACTTGAAGACAGAGAAGAAAGATATAATAATATTTTAAAAATATTAGAAGGTTAAAGTAATGGCAACAACTAGAGAAAGTAAAACTACTGTATTGGAAAAAAGATTGAGCCGTTTGGAACTTCAAGTCGGATATAACGAAGACGGTACAAAAAATGGAAACGGTATTATTCATAAAGTAGAAGAAGTGAAAGAAGAAATTAAAAATCTAAGAAATGATATAAAAAGTTATGATACATATTTAGATAATTTGTCAGAAGATTTTATCAAAATAGATTTGAGAATAGAAAAGCTGGAAAATCATGTGAAAGATTTTTTAACTGAAATACAGGAATATAAAAATAAAATAGATGAAGAATTAAAAGAAATAAAGAAAAGTTTAGAAGGTAATATTACTGTTGATACCTTGCATAAGTTTCAAAAAGCGGTTGTGGGTATAGCAGGACTTCTTACAGCAATAGGTACTATAGTTGGAGCTATTCTTTATTTTACTAAATAAAAAAGATTAAAAAATATAATAATAGGAGTATATATGATTACAATAATAACGGGCTTTTTGTCCAAAATAAACAAAAAAATCATTATAGCAGTCATAATGGTTTTAATAGTTTCTATTTTTATAGTATTAATAGCTGCTAAAGACAGTGAAATACATAAAAAAGAAAAAGAGATTGCACAGTATCACCCATAGCTATTAGCTAAATGTGCCAATAACTTTATTAATTCTATTTTTATTAGTTTTCTTTTTTTTTATCCTCATTAGGAGCGTCAATTCCTGCTTTATAAAAGCCATCCATTATCATTCTGAATATTTTTATAAGCTGGTCATAATTAAAATCTTCTAATATATCTTCTCGGCAGGTATTTTTATCCTGTCTTTGTATAAGAGGAATTACTATATCTTCTATCACAGTCTGTGAATCAAGAAAACCTTTCTCTGCTATAGACTGGCTATAATCACTTATTTTTAATGCCAAGCCCACAGGTATATCATTAACATTTATCTTGTATTTGCCAAGTTTGGCATAAACTGCTTTTTTATTACTAAACTCTTCTAAATCTACAATTTCTATATCTGCCATATTTCAGATCCTTATATATTCGCATTTATATTTACTTCTATATCTTTTACAATATCTTCACTGCCTGTTTTTTTAGCTGTGATTTTTAATGTAGCTGTACCTTCTGCCTTTCCTGTGATAGAAGATATAGAAATTCTTTCTTTTACTTTCATAATTAAACTCCTTGATGCCTGTCTCTATATATTTAATAACATCATCTTTGTCTTTGCTGTTTAATGCACTCCTTAATCCTCTCCAAATATCTATTATTCTATCTAATTTATTTTTATTAATTTGATATTCTAAATAGTCAACATATTCTTTTCTTAGATTAGCATTACCTAAACTGCGAAAAGATATATCCTCATGTATCCTTAAAAAATTATTTAGATAATTTGATGCATTTTCTTTTTCCCATACTGCCGTTTCTTTAAACTTAAAACCTAATTTGTCAAGCACTAAGTTCCATCTGAAAAATATAAAAAGTGATATACAAAGTTTACCTTCTTTTTCTTTCTCTTTTTCTATACCATCTTTATCCTTATATTTAATATTTATTTGTCCTTCCAATATCTCATCATCATTTATATTTTTTTGACATATATCACAAATCATTTTTACACTCCGTTTTTTATTATTTAAGGTTTATATATCTTTTATTAATTCCAACATTTTATTGCACTTTTTTTCTATCCGAAGTCTTTCACCGCATCTATTTAAAATATATCCGAGTGTATAAAACCTATCAAAAACTTCCATACTTAATGTATTGCAATGCTGTATTAAAGCAGAAGCTCCTATTAAGTTTAATTGTATAAATGACATATATACACACATCAAATCTAAATCATTAATATTCCATATTAATTTTTCTGCATAATTATAGCCTAATTCTTCTACTATCTGACATGAAGCTATAACAATTCCTCCGCTTCCTGCTGCTGGTTCATTGCAGTAAATAAAAGATTTACTTTCCAATAATGATTTATCAAAATTAATTTTATTCATACAGTATGATAATTCATAAGGTGTGAAAAATTGACCTTTGAAATCATTTTTTAATTCAAGTTCTTGAAATAAAACTCCTAATACATCCTGATATCTGTTGCTCTGGTATTCATTTACTAATCCTAATTTAAATGCATTAAAAAACTCCATTTCATTTTCATCATAAGTAACAGCAATTTTTTTAAATTGTTCTATTCTTTTTTCCTTATCTTCCATATTAAGACTTATTCCTATTGCAATATTTAATGCTGTCATAGCTATAAAATCATAAAATACTTTAGCTATTGTATGTTTATAAGAAACATTCTTTAATATGTTATACAGATTTTTATATTTAGATGATTTTAATTTATTCATTTTTTATTTCCCTTATTCTTTTTTATATATTTATACAAAGTTTCTTTATTATCTTTGACTTTATATATGTACACCTGTCATGTCAAAACCAAATTTATCTATAGTAAGATTACCGTCTATTCCTCTATCTCTGCTTTCTCTTTCTTCTAATTAGTAAGAATAGTTTTTATAATATCTAATTTTATACTTCGTCATTATTTTTTATTTATTTATTTTATAAAACTTTGATAAACTTAAAAATTTAAGTCTATATCAATTATATTTTCAGTTTTAAAAACTATCTTATCGCCGCATTTTACACTTTTCAAACAATAAGGATCATTGTCTAATATACCTGTAAAATTATTACCATTTATATTTGTAATTTTTACCCACATTCTCTCAGGTACAGCATTTTCTTCAGTAAAAATTAATTTAACATAATCATCAGGTTTTAAAGAATAAGTTTCTTCTTTAGAGGGAATTTTAAAAGTGTCTGGATACTCTTTATTTAATTCAAATGCATTTTCTAAATAGTATTTAATCATAATAAAAAAACTCCTATTACTTCAATTAAAAAATGATATTTCAATAATTACTTTTTTACAATGTTTTTTAT